>JAJYDP010000419.1 GCA_021777365.1 Chloroflexota bacterium
CCCGGGACCCACGTGGTGCGGACCAGGCCGCAGACTCCGCAGACGCCGATCACGAAGGAGCCGCGACCCTGTTCCGTCGCCGCGAACGTCCACTCGTGCTTCAAGCCCTGCTCCTCCCTCGTGTCTTCCCGACCGTAGCCGGGCCGCGCCACGCTGACTGTGGACCAATCGGTCAACCGGCCCACGTACTTTCCGGGTACCCTCCGCCGATCGGTTGCGCGGAGCGGCCTGGCGAGGATGCGACGGTCAGCCGCCCGGCACGGCTGCCGACAGGTCCCTGTCCTCCATCTCCCAGGCGTGGTCGAGCGTGTGGTACGCCGAGTGGCGGACCAGGAACGGCAGCGTCCACGACCGCATCTGCCGCTTCGCCTCGCCCCGGTGGTATGTGCGGATCGCCTCGACGTACGACGTCCGGTGCGCCCGAAGGCCGTCGGGCGTGAGCGCCGCGCGCTCGGGGATCCGCAGCCCCACCTGCTTCGCGAATTCCTCGCTCTCGACCCGGATGGCGTGCCGGATGATCGTGTCGCGGTCGCGCCCTCCGCCGCGCGGGCCTCTCCGCATCTCCGACGACACCCGGGCGGCGACCGCGTCGAAGAATGCCCAGCACGCCCGGAGCAGCGCGATCCTGCGCTCGAGCTCCCCCTCCTCCATCCGTCCGCGCTCGAGCGAGCTCGGCACGTAGGAGATGCCCCAGAAGTCGGTCGATCCGGTGCCGGCCTGCTCCTCGACGACGGCGAGAGGTCCGGCCCCGTCGAACTCGCCGCCGAGGCCCGCCAGGACCGCCACCGGCCGATAGCGCTCGCGATACGACTCGAGCGTCGCCAGCGCCCCGTCGGCGGTCTTCGCGCCACGGCTCCAGCCCGGCCAGTCGACGGCAAAGGCCACCGAGTTCTTCCCCTTCGGTCCCCGTTCGACGACGGCGCGAACCGGCATCGCTGACCTCCTCCGGCCAGCCTATCGCATCGGGGCGGGGCCGACCATCGGAGAAGGCGATCGCAGGGCCGTTCCCGGCACGAGCGCAGCCGCCGATGACCCTCACGGATACCGGTGGTGCGGGCGAGGCGGTCTGCGCCGGCCTACCCTCGCCAGCGGAACCACAGGAGTGCGACGAGGTAGGCGATGCCGGCAACGGCGCCCACCAGGGCGAAGTCGCTCCCGCTCTGACCGTGCGCGATGGCCCACAGGAAGCCCCCGATCGCCACCACGATGGCGGCCGTCCCGGCCACCGCGGTAGCAAGGATGTTGAAGGAGGCGAGTCGTTCGTCGGCGGGCCGGCCCCGAGCACGCCGATGGTCTCGCTGCGGCCTCCGAAGAGCAGGAGCACCGCGCTGTAGAGCGCCATGACGGCGAACATGCCGAGCCCGAGCCCTGGCTGCCCGCCCAGCGCTGCGGCCGCGAGGAGCAGCAGGCCCAGCAGGAGCCCGACGGCCGGAGTGGCCCATCTAGCGCCCATCGTCGTCTCCATGGAACAGCTCCTCCACCGGCTTGCCAAAGTAGCGTGCCAGCGCCATGGCCAGGGGCAGGGACGGCAGGTACCGCCCGGTCTCGATGGCGTTGATGGTCTGGCGCGACACCTTCATGTCCTTGGCGAGGTCCTCCTGGCGGAGGCCTCTCGCCGATCGCAGTACTCGCACCTCGTTGCGCATCCATGACAAGGTACCTTGACACGACTCGGTATGTCAAGACTCTTTTACACCTGGGTGATGCCGCAGACGATCCCCCGGTGTTATCGGGCACCGGGCGTACCCTGACTGCGGATCAGGAGGTCGCATCCTGATCGGGGCGAAGGAGTCGCAGTGCGACGGTCGATCGGGTTCCCCCTGCTCGCGTGCTGGCTGACTGTCGCCTGTGCGTCCCCTCCGATCCCCGCCACCCCGGCATCCCCCGCCCCGACTCCCGTCACGGCGTCTCCTGGGCCACCGGCCGCGTCGCTCGCGGCGGCGGTGCCATCGCCGCCATCGCGCGCCGTCGTCCGCGAGCAGCCGGCCGAGGCGTCGTGCGATCGCTCGATCCTGATCGGCATGTTCGCCTCGCCCGCCCCGCCAGCGAGTGAGCCCGTCGTGCAGCCTGCCTGGACGGCGATCCAGCCGGGAGCCGCGCTGACCAGCCTGGCCATCTCGCCCGATGGCCGCCACCTCGCGACAGCGGCCGGCGACGCATCGAGCACCAACACGGCGGTGCAGCTCTGGTCCGCGATCGGCGTGAGGGAGGCCACCCTCGCAGGCTCCGCGCCGACCACATGTCTTGCCTGGTCGCCCGACGGGGCGATCCTCGCCGCGGGCGGGCGCGATGGCCGCGTGCGCCTGTGGGACCGCGCGGGCCGGCTCCTGCACACGCTGGCCGGCCCGGACCCGGTACTCGGGCTCGCCTGGTCACCCGACGGGCAGGTACTGGCCGTGGCCACGGTCCGGGTTGCAGGTGTCACCGGCCCGGTCGTGTTGCCCGGGACCGTGCGTCTCTGGCGCGCGGACGGGGCGCTCCAGCGGACGCTCGCCACGCAGCTCGGCACGGGCGGCAAGTTCCTGGACGTTGCCTGGTCGCCCGACGGTTCGCTCATCGCGGCCGGCGCGGTCGATTACTACGTCTGGCGCGCCGACGGCATGCCGGCGGGGACCCTGCGAGCGGGCGGCCCGCCGGCCTGGGCGATGGCCTGGTCCCCGGACGGAACCACCATCGCCATCGGCGACGAGAACGGCGAGCTCGACATCGTCACCCCGAGCGGAGCTGCCGTGGCGAGCCGGAGCCTGGCGGGCGACGTCAACGCGCTGAGTTACTCGCCCGACGGGGCCTGGCTGGCCATCGGCCAGAGCGCGCGGGTCAGCCTCGTGCGCCCGGCGGACATCAGCCACGTCGTATGGTTCACGACCCCGGCGGACGAGGGCAGCGCCGTCTGGAGCCCCGATGGCCGATCCGTGGCCATCGGGGCGACCGACGGGATCGCGGCGTATACCGCCGACGGTGTGCCCGAGGCGATGCTCGCGGGCTGTCGCGGTACCCCCAGCGCGTTCTCGTGGTCGGCCTCGCTCGTCGCGGCGGTGACCGATCAGGGGCGCCTCTGCGCCTGGCATGCGCCTGTCGGGTGAGAAGCCCCACGCGCCTCCGTTGCCGTGCCCAGCCCCTTCGCTCGCTGACCCGCACACCTCGTGGCGCCCAGCATTGCCGGTGGTGCGGGCGAGACGGGACCGTGACCTCGTCAGCCGTCCACGCCATCGATGACTTTGCGAGCGGGACGGGCACCGTCGAGGGGACCCTCACGACCACCGGCGTGGGTAATGGCACCTTCCAGTGAACACCTGCGTCACGCCGGGGGTGACCTCCCGAACCGTCTGTCGGTAGAACGCCTGCTCCCCGCGCCCCTGCGGGTCGTCATGCAGACGCTCGGGCACAGCCAGATCAGCCTGACCGCCAACACCTACACGCACCTCCGCCAGGCGATCCAGCAGGAGGCGGCGGAGCGACCCGATGCCGTGCTCTCCGCCGGGTAGCGGGTCGGTGTCCGACAAGAAAGGCTGACAGAAGGGCTGACAGGACGCCGAAACCGCCGTCCCGGGCCACCCCGCAACGGCGGTTTCACGTTCAATCGATGGAGCCGACACTCGGATTTGAACCGAGGACCTGCTGTTTACGAAACAGCTGCTCTACCACTGAGCTATGTCGGCGCGGTGGCCATGCTACCACGCACCGCTGAGTACGAATCCGGCGCTCCCCGGACCGGACACCGCGAGGGCCGACCGGGGAGAGATGGAGGCTGTGGCGACCGAGCTTGCCGACGTGCCCACGGCGTGCGGGACCCGGAGCGACGGCTCGCCCACCGCTACGGCAATCGCGAGCGGCGCGGGGACACGAGGGTCGGCACGCCCGAATGGTCAGCCCGGTCGGTGTGAGGCAGGCCAGTTCAGCCAAGGTGCCTTGCGGCGGCCGGCTTTGCAGATGATCGGGCTTGACGCTTGCCCACCGATGCAGCCGTGAGAGGGTGGCGGCACAGGGCGAGGGACGCGCTACACTCCGCCCTCGTGTCGACGACCGATGGCCCCACGCTCCACCGACGCGCCTCGTCCTGCGCCGCTGGCATGCCGGGCACCGCGCGCCGTTCGCCCGCCTCAACGCGGACCCCCAGGTGATGCGCCACTTCCTCCGACCCCTCGACGGCGCCGAGAGCGACGCGCTGGTGGACCGCATCGAGGCCGCCTTCGAGACCCACGGGTACGGCCTCTGGGCGGTCGAGCGTCTTGAGGACGGCGCCTTCCTCGGCTTCACCGGGCTCGCCGTCCCGCGCTTCACCGCGGCGTTCACGCCGTGCGTGGAGGTGGGCTGGCGCTATGCGCGCGAGGCGTGGGGGCACGGGTACGCGACGGAGGCCGCCCGGGCGGCGCTCCGTTTCGGCTTCGAGGAGGCCGGCCTGCCGGAGATCGTCTCGTTCACCAGCGTGGGCCACGAACGGTCCCGACGGGTGATGGAGCGGCTCGACATGCACCGCGATCCGGCCGACGACTTCGACCATCCGAGGTTCCCCATGGGTCATCCGCTGCGGCGCCACGTCCTCTACCGGCTCACCGCCGCCGAGCATCGGGCGAAGACCGCTCGAGGAGAACGCGGCCCGTCCCCGTCGTGACACGGCGGCCTGCCGTGCGCGGTCCACGCGCAACCGTGGCGTAGCATCGGCCACGACGGTCCGGCGTCCGCCCGAGGCGCCGGGCAGCGTCGCGTGCAGGGGGGACCGACCATGGCGCACGGGGAGTACACGCACATCGAGATTCCGGCCGACGACCTGGACCGGGCGCGCCGCTTCTACAGCGGGGTGTTCGGGTGGGACATCGGCACGATGGGGGGCTTCGGGGAGTACCTCGTCTACCGCACCACCGGTGAGCACCCGGTGGGCGGCGGGATCGGCCGGCGCAACGTCAACGTCGCCGCGACCATCGTGAACTACGTGGAGGTCGACTCGATCGAGGTGGCGCTGGACAGGGTCCGTGAGCTGGGCGGGAGCGTGAGCGGAACCAGGACCGAGGTTCCCGGGATGGGCTGGTGGATCGCCGTCACCGACAGCGAGGGGAACCCGTTCGCTCTGTTCGAGCC
>JAJYDP010000420.1 GCA_021777365.1 Chloroflexota bacterium
GCGCGTGCAATTAAGCAGCTGCAGGGCGTACCGCTCCACGCTCAGCCACGGCGCCGTCGCGGTCCCGCCGGCGGACGGAGCAGGGGACGACGAGGCCTTGGGAGTGGGCGTCGGGGTGGGCGCCGTCACGGCCTTCGGGGTGGGGGTCGTGGCCGGCGACGGGGAGACCGCCTGCTTCCGGGCCGGGGTCGGTGGCGAGGAGACCCGGAACGAGACCCTCAGGCTTGCCGTTCCGCCGGGGAGCGACACGCGCGTGCCGTCCAGTGCGGTGGCCGAGGAGGCGACGGTCAGGGTGTACACGTGCCCGGCCGACAGCGCCCGCGATGGGCTGAACACGAGCACGGTGTCGTTCTCCACCCAGCTGAACGCGCCAGGCACCCTCGTTCCCTCCGGGCCAGCCAGGAGCCGGAACGCCGCCTGCGTCGCGGCACGGTCCATCGAGCGGTCGAACCGGACACTCACCGAGGCGTCCGCGGCGACCCCCTGGGCGTGGTCGGCGGGCCGGGTGCGGACGATGACAGGCTGGGCCAGCGTGCGGACGACCAGCCGGGGCGCCGTGGAGACCGCCATCCCGTCCGACGCGAGCACCGGTGCAGAGAAGGTCACGACGTAGGTCGTGTCGGCCGCAAGCGGCGTCGCCGGCACGAAGGTGACGACCGTCGGGTCACCGCGCTGCAGCCCGGTCGTCAGCTGGCCCGGCGCGGCCGGCGTGATGCTGAAGGCGGACTGGAGACTGGAGAGGTTCACGGCCCGGCTGAAGGTGATGCGGAACCCCGCCGACGGGCTGGCCCGCTTGCCGGTCATGTCGACCGCCTCGATGGCCGCCGTCGGCGCGTCCTCCGTGAGGAACACCGCCCGCGCCGGAGAGGCGAGGGTGCCGCCCGCCGCAGTCCGGGCGCTCGATCCGACCGAGATCGTGTAGAACGTGCCGGGGGCCCAGGCACCCACGGGCAGGATCGACAGGGCAGCGTCGCCCGCCGACCAGCTCAACCGGATCGCCGTGCTCGGGGTGACCGTCAGCGCCGCCTGGACCGAGCCCCGGTCCATCCGCGCGCTGAACGAAAGGTCGATCGCCTGGTCGCCTGCCACGCCGGTGGCGAGCGGCGTGGCCAGCCGCGCCACCGCCTGCGTGTCCACCGATGGGGGCCGGCGCCCATCCGTCGGCGCCGCGAGACGGAACGCCGCGAACGACCCCGCCGCCGCCAGCACCAGCACAAGCACGGCGAGGCGGAAGGCGCGGGGATGGCTTCGCAGGGACAGCATGTAGACGCTCGCCAGGACTGGTATCGACACAATCACCAGGAGGGCCGTCCACAACGGCCCCGGCCCGATGCGCGCGGGGCTGGTGATGCGTGACCCGGCAGGGCGCCCGACCCGCTTCATCCGCCGTGCAGGGTACCAGACGGACGCAACGCAGGCCGCGCCAGGGCGACCCAGGCGGGCGGCGCGCTCACGGCACCCAGGTGAGCAGCGGGCCCGCGGGGAGGTACAGCGGCCCCATCACCCGTGCGAGGCCTCGCAGCTGCAGCAGGGTGAGAGTCGCCGCGAGCTCACCGGGAGCGGCTCGCGTGGCTCCCAGCAGCTCGTCCATCGTGACCGGACCATGGGAGAGGACTCGCGCCACCTCACGCTCCGGGGCTCCCAGTGAGGGAAGCACCCCGGGCGAGGCGTCGGGGTCGCCGTGGACCGCCGGCACCGCGGATCGCGCCGTCGGCGCATCCCCCGGCAGCTCCCCGGCAGGCGGGCGGGTCAGTGCCGCGGCCGGTTCCGCGAGCGGGTCTGCAGCCGGTTCGTCGGGCACCGTCAGCCGAAGATCGCTCGCTCCGCCCGCGGGGAGATCCCATCCCAGGTCCGCGCAGAGCGTCTCGACGCCCGTGAAGGTGCGCGCGGAACCATCGTCGAGCAGGTCGCGACAGCCTGCCGACAGGGGGGACCGCTCCCGACCGGGAGCCACATAGAGCGGCACGCTCTGCTCCATGGCCAGGTGCGCGGTGATCAGCGCGCCGCTGCGTGAGGGCGCCTCGACCACGAGCACGGCGTCGGCCAGCGCGACGATCAGCCGGTTGCGCCGCGGATATGTGCCCCGGGTCGCCCGTGCGGCGGGCGGCAACTCCCCGACGAGCGAGCCGCGCTCGAGGATCCGGCGCACCAGCCAGCGGTGGGCGGCGGGTCCCGGGCGTGCGTGCCCCGAACCGATCGCGGCCACGGTCGTGCCGCTCGACTCGAGCGCAGCCGCGTGGGCGGCTCCGTCGATCCCGACGGCCAGCCCGGAGACGACCGTGACCCCGCGCGACGCGAGGCCGGCGGCGGCACGTGACGCCTCGAACCGACCGGCGGGCGACGCGCGCCGGGTGCCCACGATGGCGACCGCGCGCGCCCCGCCCAGGGCGCGGACCTCCCCCTGTCCGAAGAGCACGGGGGGAGGCGCGAGAAGGGAGAGGAGGCGCCGCGGGTAATCTGGGTCGAGGAGCGTGACCGTCCAGACCCGCGCCGCGACGAGCGATGCGAGCCGTTGCCCGGGATCGCGCGCGGCCGACTCGATCCCGGCCAGCGTCGGCGCGGGGATCACCCCCCGCCGCTGGTCCACGGCCGGTACGAGGCCGCGACCAAGCCTGCCTCGGGAGGCGAGCCACAATGCCCGGCGCGCGCTGCCGTGCGTGGCAATGAGCCCGGCCAGCGTCCGGTCCCCCACCCCCTCGACCGTGGTCAGCACCACCCAGGCCTGTCGCTCCTCGGCGAGACGACAGGGCTCGGCGGACCCGGACCGCGCGGCGTGGAGAATCGACTCCACGGTCCTGGTGGGCCCGAGCGGGCCGCGGGACCCGACGCCCAGCATGCTCAGGCCGCCAGGCCGGGCCTGGCCGGCGCGGACGGATCTCGCAGGTCCGCTGCCGCCAGCAGGTCCGCGTCCTCGACGGAGGCCCGGCCGTCGAGATCAGCGATGGTCCGCGCGACGCGCAGGATCCGGTGCACCCCGCGCGCGGTGAGGCATCGCCGCGCGGCGATGAGCGCCAGCAGCTCGCGCGAGCGCTCGGGGAGCCGGCACAGCTCCACGGTCTGGCGGCCGGTCAGGCGGGCATTGAGTCGCCCGCCGTTGCGCGCGAGCGCCCCGGCGCGCGCCGCCGCCACGCGCGCGGCGACCGCGGGGCTCGGTTCGGGGTCGGGCCCGAGGAGCAGCTCGGTCGGGTGGACGCGGGGCATCTCGACCCGAAGGTCGAGGCGGTCGAGAAGCGGCCCGCTGACGCGCCGGACATACCGGTCCGGCTCTCCCGGCGCGCACGTGCAGGCTCGGTCCAGGTCCCCGTGAAAACCGCAGCGACAGGGGTTCATCGCCGCCACCAGCTGGACCTCCGCCGGGAACCGCAGCGCTCCCTGGGCCCTGGCGATCACCACGCTCCCCTCCTCGAGCGGTTGCCGGAGGGCCTCGAGCACGTCCCGGTCGAATTCCGCCAGCTCGTCCAGGAAGAGCACGCCCGTATGCGCAAGGCTCACCTCGCCGGGCGCCAGCCGTGGTCCTCCACCGACCACGGCCGGGTACGACGCCGTGTGGTGGGGTGCCCGAAACGGACGGACCCGCCGGAGGCCATCGCCCGGGCCGAGCAGACCCGCCACGCTCGCGATCACCGTGACCTCGAGTGCCTCGCGCTCGCCCAGCGGCGGCAGCAGCCCCGGGATCGCCCGCGCGAGGAGCGTCTTGCCGGCGCCTGGGGGTCCCACCAGCAGCAGGCTGTGCCCGCCTGCGAGGGCGATCTCCAGCGCCCATCGCGCGGCGGCCTGTCCCCGGACCTCGGCCATGTCGACGGAGGCGTCCGGGTCGATCAGCGGGCCACGGAGCGGCGTCCGCTCTTCGAGCGCGCCGGATACCGCCACCGGCGCCGCGCGTGTTGCGCGGGCGGCCCGCCGTCCTCGGGGGCCGGCGACCAGCCGCGCGGCATCGTCGAGCCCCAGGAGCGGCTCGACCTCGATCCCCTCGACCAGCGCCGCCTCTGCCACGTTGGCGGCCGGCACGCCCACCCTCCGGGCGCCCGCGCGGGCGAGGGTATGCACCATGGGAAGGACCCCGGCGACCGGGTGCACCTGACCCGACAGCGAAAGCTCCCCGAGCAGGGCCCAGTCCCCGCCAGACGCCGTTACCTGCCCTGAGGCGGCCAGGATCCCCACCGCGATGGCCACGTCGTAGGCAGCGCCGTGCTTGCGACGCCCGGCCGGCGCGAGGTTGACGGTGATCCGCTGCTGGGGATAGGCGAAGCCACTGTTCCGGATGGCGCCCCGGACGCGCTCGCGCGCCTCGGAGAGCGCCGCGTCGGGCAGCCCTACGATCTGGCAGACCGGCAGGCCGGGCGCCACGTCGACCTCGACCCGGATGAGGGCGCCCTCGAGGCCGTCCACGACCGCGGTGATGAGCGTCGCGAGCATGGGGCCGAGCCTACCTGGGGGCGATCGATCGGGGCTCTCCGGCCGCTCACCCGCGACTAAACGCCCGCTTCACTCCCGGTCCATGCCCGCGGCGCGAGCCGCCCCGGGTCAGGTCGTCGCCGGTGCCAGCTCGGTCGCATCGGAGCGCGACGCGTCCAGGCGGTCGGCCTGGCGCACGAACTCGACCACCGACTTGCCGAGGGCGGTGTCCGACCTGGCGACGGCGAACGGCGCACCCGTGTTGAGGGCCGTGATCGCGACTCGGTAGTCGTTGACGACCTGGTAGCCGATCCGGCGCCGGAGGGCGCTCTCCGCGTTCTTGACGGTGATGCCCGTGTAGGCGGTCGAGCGGTTCAGGACGAGCTGGACACGGCCGGATCCCATGCCGAGCTGCGACATCGTCTCGAGCACGAGCCGGACGTTCTTCAGGCAGGACAGGTCCGCGGTCATCACCACGAAGACCACGTCGGACGCCGCAATCACGTCGAGGTTCGTCTCGTCCAGCCGCTTGTCGATGTCGACGATCACGTAGTCGTAGCGCTGCCGCAGCAGCTCGATGATCTGCGTCACGTGGTGCTGGTCGGCGTTGACCAGCTCCGCCATCTCCGGCGACGGGGGGGCGAGCAGCAGGTCGATCCCGGTGTCGTGGTGGATCAGC
>JAJYDP010000421.1 GCA_021777365.1 Chloroflexota bacterium
TACCGCCGGTTCGAACGCGTCGCCCTCGCCCTCTCGATCGCCCTGTTCACGTTCGTCGTCCTGGCGTTCACGGTGCATCCGGACCCGGCGGCGGTTCTCGGCGGCCTGTCGTTCACGCAGCCGGTGGGAAGCCGCGCCTATCTCGATCTCGTGGTGGCGACCGTCGGCGCGGTGATCATGCCCTGGATGCTCTTCTACCAGCAGGCCGCCACGGTCGACAAGGGGCTGCGGGTGGAGGACCTCCGCGCCGCCCGCACGGAGACGCTCGTGGGCGCGATCGCCAGCGAGCTGCTGATGGCCGCCGTCGTGATCGCCGCGGCGGCGGCCATGGCCGGCCCGGCCAGCGGGGTGGGCCACACCCTGGGAGCCCTGCCGGCGGGTCTCGAGCGGCTCGCCACCGGTGCGCCGGCGGTGCTCATCGCGGTGGGCATGGTCGGGGCGGGGCTGCTCGCGGCGGTCGTGATCTCGCTGAGCTCAGCGTGGGCCTGGGCGGAACTCTTCCGCTGGCCGCACAGCCTGAACCTCTCGGTGCGCCGGGCGCCGCTGTTCTACGCGCTGTACCTGCTCGAGGTGGTGCCCGCCGCCCTCGTCGCCCTCCTCGCTCGCGACCTGATCACGGTGGTCATCGACGCGATGATCCTGAACGTGGTGGTGCTCGCGATCCCGCTGGCCTTCCTGGTTCGCCTCTCGGGCGATCAGGCGGTCCTCGGAGCGCTGGCCAACGGGCCGGTACGGACTGCGATCTCCTGGGCAGTGACGCTGGGGCTGCTCGCGATGGGCGTCTGGAGCACGCTCGGGGCGTTCGGCCTCGCACGCTGAAGGCGCTGGGTCACGCGGGCCCCGGGCCCTCGTGACGGCGACCCTTGGCCTCGAGCATGGCCAGGTCGGCCTGCCGCAGCAGGTCCGCCGGGTCGGGCGGTCGGTCGTCGACTCCTGCGATCCCGATCGACGCGCCGACCGACACGGTGGTGCCATCGAAGGGTATCGGCGCCGTGAGTGCGGCCCGCAGACGCCCCACGAGGGGGGATGCGGCGTTACGGGGGACGCCCGAGAGGATGACCGCGAACTCGTCGCCACCGATGCGCGCGACGTGATCCTCGGGGCGGGTGGCGGCACGCAGCCGCTCGGCGACCGCACGCAGGACCGCGTCGCCGGCGGCGTGCCCCAGCCGGTCGTTGACCGACTTGAAGCCATCGAGGTCGACGATCAGCAGGACACTCGGCCGCAACCCCTTGCGGGCCTCGGCCACCGTGTCCGCCAGGCGCGCCCCGAACTCGCGGCGGTTCGCCAGGTCGGTCAGCACGTCGTGCCCGGCGACCCAGCGCAGCCGATCGCGGTCGAACGCCTGCCAGGCCAGCAGGGCGGGCAGGAGGAAGACGAGCGGGGTCCACCAGGCCGTGTGGGTGTAGGTCTGGGCCATCAGCCAGCCCACCGCCACCTGGGCGCCCTCGGCCGCCAGGTACGAGCGCGACAGCAGCGCGGCGAGCACCAGCCGCCAGCGCCCGGTGCGCACCGTGGCCAGGGTCAGCGCCAGGTTCGAGCACTCGAAAACGAGTCCACCGGCCAGTGTCGCCAGGAGATCGCCCAACGGCCCGCCAGGGCCGAGGCCGGCCAGGATCGATCGTCCCAGGCTGATGGTGGCGGCCCCCAGGATCGCGGAGATCACGAAGGCCGCGTGGTTGTTGAGCACCCCGTACCATGGCACGCCGCCCCGCAGCTCGCGGGGTTCCGTGGTGGCCAGCGCGGCCACCCAGCCGGCCACCAGCGGCCCGCCCAGGCTCATGGTGGTCACCATGGGCGCCAGCAACCAGACGAGACGGGTCCCCTCCGGCAGCTCCGCGCTGACGCCGCTCGCGACCAGCGTGAGCGCGCCCCAGAACAGCACGCCCAGCAACGTGGCGTGTCCGCCGATCACGCTCGACCACGCCGCTCCGATGCGGGGATCGGCGGGCACGAGCAGCGTGACCGAGGCGAGCGCGACCGCCCCCGCGATCACGATGGCGCCCACACGGAAGGCCAGCCACCGGGGGAGCGCGGTCGATTGGCCGTCCATCGGCATCACCGCGGATCCCCCGCATGGACCATTACGATGGCGCGCGAGGGTGCGCCCACGGACCTCATAGCGCGGTTCTCCTTCGGCCGCCAGTCTTCATGACGGCAGCGGCGCGAGGAATCCACCAGAAGTCAGGGGGCCTCTTGCGCGGGGCTCTTGCGCGGGGCTCTTGCGCGGATCTCGGCCACGGCCGTCGCGCGGCGGGTCCACGGGCGGTGCGCCCACCGACACCGGGCCGCGGGTCGCGTCAGGGCCGCGGGTCGTTTGCCGCGAGGATCAGCTCGAGCGGTTCGGGCCGGCCGAACAGGTAGCCCTGGCCGAACTCCACGCCGAGCCCGGCGAGCGTAGCGGCCTCGAGCTCGGTCTCGATCCCCTCGGCGATCAGCCGGCAGCCGGCGCTGCGGGCGAACTGGCGCATGGCGACCACGAGCGCCTGACGCCCCAGATTCGCGTTGACCCGGCGGATGAGGCTGATGTCGAGCTTCACGAAGTCTGGCCGGAGCTCCACGATGTGGCCGAAGTTCGCCACCCCCGCGCCCGCGTCGTCCACCGCAAGGCGCAGGTCGTGACCCAGCGTCCGGACCGCCTCGCGGAGGGCGCCGTAGTCCGCCACAGCCTCGTGCTCGGTCACCTCGATCACCAGCGGGCGACCGGCCTCCAGGAGGCGCTCCCGGATCCGGTCCGGGTCGAGCAGGAGCCGGGGCGAGATGTTGAGGTCGAGCCATCGCCCGGCGGGGAGGCGGCGCGCGGCCTCGATGGCGCTCCCCAGCGTGGCCAGCTCGAGATCCGGCCCCAGGCCCACGGACCAGGCATCGTGAAAGCACAGGTCGGGGCGGCGACCGGACTCGAAGCGGGTGAGCGCTTCGTAGCCCACGACCTCCCGCGACTCGAGGTCGACGAGGGGTTGAAAGACGGGGTGAAACGCCCCGACGGCCAGGACGTGCTCGAGGGCACGGCGCCGCTCGATCTCCTCGCGCTGCGCATGCATGCGCGCGGCCAGCAGGGCGCTCGAGGTCGTGCTGAAGGCCACCACCGCCGGCAGCTTCTCGACCAGGGTGCGGGCGAACTCCCGGTCACAGGTGCCGATGACGAGCACCCCGTCGACATGCTGCCCGTGCCCGATGGGCCCGACGGCGATCGCCTCGATGCCGGCGCTGCCCAGGATCTGACCCCAGGCGCCGACCCCCGCGAGCTCGCGTGCGTACTGGGCCCAGGGCCCCTGCGCGGTCCGTTCCTCCAGGAGCCGCGCATCTTCCGGCGGGAGGCGGGTTCCTGCCAGGCCCTGTATCTCCGGTGGCACGTGGCCCGCCAGGATCAGGAGCTCGTCCGGGCCAAGGAAGGCGCCAACGCCGACGAAGTCGATCCCGGGCAGCGTCGCGACCTGGTCGCAGATCGCCTGTGCGCTGGCCTGGAGGGGATCCCCGGGCACCATGCCGTGGACGGCGTCGGAGAGGGCCGCCCGGAGACGGACCTCGAGGAGCTGCTCGGCTCGGGCGGTCCGGTAACGGGTGACGTCCTCGAACGACGAGACGACCCCGCGCCGGCCGTCGTCCAACCTGAGTGGCTCCGTGTGGATGGCAAGCCACCGGACGCGACCGCCGCGTCGACGGAGGCCCAGGATCACGTTACGGCGGGCTCGCCCGGTGCGCAGGGTGGCCAGCGCTGGGTATTCGGCGGGGGGAAACGGCGTGCCGTCCTCGTGGATCGCCTCCGGGGGCAGGCGGGACGGGAGCGCCCCGCTGGCCCGCCACCCCAGGATCGCCCGCGCCGCCCGGTTGGCCGCGATCAGGGTGCCGTCCGCGTCGTGCACCGTGACGCCTTCGGCCAGGGCGTCCACCACCGTCCGGTAGCGCGCCTCGGACGCCCGTGTCGCCTCCACCGCCTGCTCGTGCGCCACCTGCGTGCGCCGGGCGGTGATGCCGTAGGCGAGGTCGCTGGCCATCTCGACCAGCAGGTCGAGCTCGTCCGCGCCGAATGCGTCCAGTTCGGCGGCGTAGACGCAGAGCACGCCGAAGGCGCGCTCGCCGGAGGTCAGCGGGAGCGCGGCGACGGACGCGAAGCCACGCCGTCGCGCCTCGTCGAGCCACGGCTCGAAGGCCGGATCCTGCACGTTGCGGAGCACCGACGGCCCCGGGACCGGAGTGCCGTCCCGGCGGGACCGCGACCGTGGGGCTCGTCGGCCCAGGTGATCCGTGCGCTCGCGAGATAACCGGCGTCCAGGCCCGCCGAGGCCATCGGGCGGACGGTGCACGCCGCATCGTCCTCCGCGTACCCCACCCAGGCAAGCCGATACCCTCCCGCCTCGACCACGATCCGGCACACCTCGTCGAGCAGGGTGACTTCATCGGAGGTCCGGACGAGAACGCGATTGAGCGCACTGAGAGCTCGCCGTGCGCGATCCGCGGCCGCTCGCGCCTGGACCTCGGCACGCGAGGCGGTCATGTCCCGGCTGACGGACACGCCACCGATGACGCGGCCGTCGACCGTGATGGGGTTGACGGTCGACTCGATCCAGATCTCGCGGCCGTCTCGCAGCCGGACGCTCCCTTCGCCGCGCCAGGGCCGGCCGTCTGCCAGCGCCGCGAGGAGATCCTTCTGCGCCTGGCCCCGATCGATTCGGAAGGGAAGCAACTCGCCGAATGGGCGTCCAAGGGCCTCAGACCCGGAGTACCCGAAGAGGCGCGCGGCCGAGGGGCCCCAGAACGTGATCCGGTTGTCGAGATCGGTGGCGAAGACGCCGTCGTGGACGTGCGTCAGGACGAGGGCGGCGACGGCCTCGGGTGGCAGCGTTGCCGAGACGGGCGGCCGTGGAGACGTGGCCGAGGGGGTGTGGGGAGCCTGGTGCGGGGTCGCGTGGCCGCGGGGACGCAAGCAGGATCGCCTCGAAGTGCGGACGTCGGCTGGGAATCGGTTGCCTTCTTCGACAGACTATAGCCGCCGTGTCCATCGTGGATCGGGGGTTGCGCCGATCCACGATCTCGCGGCAGGCCTGCGGCACC
>JAJYDP010000422.1 GCA_021777365.1 Chloroflexota bacterium
ATGAGGCAACGGCGCAGGTCGCCGCGGACCATGAGCTCGCGGATGTAGAGGCCGCTCATGATGGTCTTGCCGGCCCCTGGGTCGTCGGCGAGCAGGAAGCGCAACGGCTGCCGCGGCAGCATCTCCTCGTAGACCGCGGTGATCTGGTGCGGCAGCGGGTCGACGAGGGCCGTGGTCAGGGCGAGGTAGGGGTCGAAGAGGTAGCCCAGGCGGATGCGCCGGGCCTCGGAGACGAGGCGGAAGAGATGACCGTCGGCGTCGAAGCTCCAGGGACGGCCGGCGGTCACGACCTCGAGGCGCCCCTCGTCGTCGCGGTACAGGAGCTCGTTACCGACCCGTCCGTCGGGACCTTTGTAGGTGAGCTCGAGCGCCGCGCTGCCGTGCCAGCGCACGTCGACGACCGTGGCGAGGGCATCCGGGAGCACGCCGCGCACAACCGCGCCCCGTTTCAACTCCTCGAGACGGCTGATGACGGACCTCCTCCTCGTCGTCGAGACGCCCGCCCAGCGCGGACAGGCTGAGGATCCCTCGCACCTCGACCCAGTCTATCGAGATATGACCCACCCAGACTGCCCCGATCATCGCCTTCGCATGTGCCAACTACCTTGGCACCAGTCATGTCAGCAGCTCGCTCTCCCAGGGAGCCAGCCGCGGATTGTGGCCGGGGAGCTGGCCGGGAAACCGCGCCGCCCAGACATCAGACCCGCGGATGCCGTAGATCCGGGCAAGGTCCCGGACGGCTCCGATCGCCAGCTCCATGGCGTCGGACGGTTGCGCCAGAATGCCGGCCCGTGCGGCCACCGCATGACCTGGACTTACGGGATCGGGGTCGGGAGCCGGAGCGGAGCGGGGGCCCGCTGGCGGGAAGAACAGCGACTTCCCCGCCCAGCCGTTGATGCCGAGCGTGGCCGCGTACGGCGCCGCGGCCGCGCGGGCGTCGGTGCGCGCCAACGCGAACGGCAGCATCGCGATGGCCAGGAGATCAGACGCGAGGTCGGTGGCATTGACGGCCCAGTCAGGGTCCATGTGCGAGCCGACCCGCTGGGATGTGAAGTCGGCGTCGAGTAGCGAGCTGCGGCTGATGCTCACGTACTCCAGTTCGCCGCTCGTGGGCTCGCTGCGATCGAGCGTCGACCTGTCGGGGGCCGTCTTCAGCCGCCACCCGGGGAGCAGAAGCGCACCGGCGGCCATTTCCAGCGCCCGGTCGAGGTCGTCGTCCACGGGCGCGACTTGCGGCCGCACCGGCCGACACGCCAGATAGACCCCCAGACGCGCGGTCGTCGACCCGGCTCCCCAGTGCATCCCTGCCAGCGTCTGGACCTCCCCGAGAGCCTCGACGGTCTCGGTCTCGGCAGCGCGCTCTCTTGCCAGCAGCCGCTCGAACTCGGACCGCGCGGGGGCCGCCGACTGATCGCCGACCCGGACGAGCGCTCCCTTGTCGCGATGGAGCACGACGCGGTGCGTCGACGGATGCACAAGGACCACGAGGAAGACGGCGGGAGTCGTGCCAAGGGGCGTCACGCGCGTCTCCAGATCTGGCACCGGATCAAGGTAGACACGCAAGATGTTGGTGAGAGCCCCGCTCGGGTCGCGTACGCTGAAGCCATTGGCCGCCGCGGGGACCTTTGTGGCCCTGTCCTCCTCGACCCCCACGATGACGATGCCGCCCTCGCTATTGGCCATGGCGGCCACCGTCTCGGCGATGCCGTCGCCCAGGTCACGTTTGTAGTCGAGGGTGGCGCCCTCCGGCAGGCGTTGTGAGAGGAACTCGCGTAAGTCCGGCAGGTCTGCGGTCAGCAGCTGGCTGGGGCCGAGGGTAGCGTCATCTCGCTCCATGCGACAAGCCTACCCGGATGACGGGGGAGAGGGTCCGCCTTCGGCTGGTGCGCGCGCGGACGGTCCCCGTGCGGGAGCATCCCTACGCGCGCGGGCTCGTCCTCAACGAGCTGTCCGGCGAGGAGTGGCTCTAAGCATCCCTACGCGCGCGCGGGCTCGTCCGAACGGGGTGCGGCCTCGTCCGCATCACCAGCGCGAGGATCACGTCCGAGCTTCCAGTCCACCAGCGGTCGTCCGGTGGACCGCTCCAGAGCGCGGA
Source organism: Chloroflexota bacterium (assembly GCA_021777365.1). The sequence goes on from JAJYDP010000422.1 coordinate 2,096, forward strand.
TGGCGTCCTCCGCGGTCGCGTACGTCAGACGGTGCGCCACCACCTGACTGATGCGCACGCCGTGCACCACCCCGAGCGCCCGGAGTCGGGCGAGGGTGCGATCGCCCAGGCGCACGGGGGCCCCGCGTTCGGCCGCCCACCGGCGGGCCAGGGCCCGCAGACCACCGCCCGCGTAGGTGGCCCGGGTGCCGCCCCGGGGATGCCCGCGGATGGGTCGCTGCTCCAGCTGCGCGTGGTCGTAGAGCCAGGTGATCAGATCGAGCGCCAGCAGGTCCTCGGGCGCAAGCTGGCCCGGAGGGGCGACCAGGCGCCAGCCGCCGGTCGCCGGCAGGCCGCTGGTGTCGTGCCGGCGGATCAGGCGGGCCCGGTCCCATTCGGCGGCAGTGGCCGCGATCCAGGCGACCGACCCGGCGACCACCCAGGCGCTGATCGCCGCGGGATAGGGCTGGTCGAGCACGCTCGCGAGGACGAGGCCGCCGAGCACCAGCAGGAACGCGCCGCGCCACACCGCCAGGCGTACCCGCTCGCGTCCCCAGCGCTCCCGCAGGCGGCGCACGAGCGGGCGGCGCAGGGGACCCGCGTCGCCGGAACGGGGTGCGACACTCGCTCCGATCCCCACGGCCCTCCTCCCGGTCCCGCGCCCGGGCGCTGTGTGTCCCGAGCGCGGGAGGATCCTGGGCCGCAGCACGGCACCGTCAAGTGGGCGGTGCTGACCAGTACCCCCCGTTCGCTTGACGGCAACGGGGTTCCGGCGAGGCTTCCAGAGCCGCGACGATCCACACCCTGCGCGATCGGCGGTCGCTTCGGGAGGACCCCATGTCACCCATCGGACGCGCGGTGCCCTGTTCGTGCCCAGGCTGTGGTGTCGGCGAGGCCAGCGGGCTGTGTACGCTGACGCGCGCCGCCGATGCCTCGGCGGCGGGGTCGTTCGAGCCGGTGGAGACCCTCTTCTGCGACTGCTGCGGCCTCTGGGTCCGCAATGGCGTGCTGCAGGCCCACGGCGCCGACCTCGATCCCGACGACGTGCGCGCCGTCGCCCGGCTGCACGCCCCGACGGCCCATCCCGACGAGCTGTACGTGGAACCGGAGGCGCGTCCCGTGCACCTGGTGCCCACAGAGGTCGGAGCGGACAGCGCCGCGGCCCCGGCCTGGCCCGAGATCAGCTCGATCACCCTGCATCTGGCGCGTCCCCGCCGGCCGAGTACCGGCCGATGATGCGGCTCGTCAACCGGGCCTCCTGGCTGCTGCTGGGATTCCTCGCCGTGACCGGCACGATGACGCTGGTCGTGGTCGGCGGGGCGGCCCTCCTGGTGCATTGGTCGGTGCCCGTGCCCCAGACATGGCTGCTCATCTCGGCCGCGGCGGTCTATCTCTTGGTTCACGACGCGCACGGCGCACCGACGCCGGCGCCGCCCCTGCCGGCGGCTCCCGAGCCCGAAGTGCCGCTCGACGATCTCGAACACTTGCGGAGGCTCTGGCAGCACGGCGACATCTCGGAGAGTGTCTATCGCCGCGCGGTGGCCCAGGCGACCCGCCGCTACGTGCCGCCTCCGCCGCCAGCCGCACCGCCGCGCCGGCGCCGCTGGTAGGCGGGCGGGGATCTCGCGAGATCGCGCCGACGGCTGACCCGCGCTGAACCGCTCAGGCCGCACCGGCGTGCTCGGCGCGCCACGTGTTCCGGGCAGCGCGCCAGCACGGCCGACACCGCCAGCCGACGATGCGGGCCTGCTCGTAGTCGATGATCGCCGCGGTATCGGCGCGCTGGCCGCAGCGATCGCACACGCCGGGCGTCACCGAGGCCACCAGCGCGTCGCGGAGCGCGGCGCGTGCCGGGTTCCGGCGTTGCCACGCCTGCCGTGCCGCGCGACGCCGCTCTTCGCGGTAGGTCGCCTGCTCGTCGGGCGACATGCGCTCCCAGCGGCAAGCCGGGCACCACGCGTGCGGCCTGTCGTGCGTATCGTGCTTGGTGCGGGTCATAGCAATCCTCCCTGATCGTCGGGGCGCTGTGGTCGACGAACGCGCTACCCGAACAACTCGTCGAGCTCGCCGTCGTCGACCCCGGGGCCGGGCGCGGGTGCGTTCTCGCCGTCTGCGACCCCGTGCAGCTCTGGCGGCCGCTCGTGCCCCGGCGCGGTCGGTCCAGGGAGCCAGTACCGGTACGTGGCGCTCGTACCCGAGCCGACCTGCTCCGCGCACAGGCGGCCCTCGTCGACAAGACGATCGACCACGCGTCCGAACCCCCAGTCCTGCCACTTCTTGCGGGCCACGCCGAACTCCCCGAAGAAAGCGGCTCTGGTCGCGCGCTGGCCGGTCCGGGCGAGATGATCGGCCACGATCGCGATGAGCCGTTCCTCGAGGTTCGGGGGTCGTGCCGGTGGTGTGATGAGGGACGGCACGGCGGTCGGCGACGGGCCATAGCGAGGCTGCCAGGCCGGGTCGACCACGAAGAGGGTGCGGGGGCCGAGCCAGGTTGCCGCGATCGTGGCCGTCGGACCGGAGCGGTTCTTGGCCACGATGAGCTCGGCGGGTGCGCCGGCCGCCTCCTGCTCTCGGCGCGTTTCAGAGTCCAGGTAGTAGGAGGGACGATGGACGAAGAGCACAACGTTGGCGTCCTGCTCGATGGACCCCGACGCTCGAAGATCGGGCAGCAGCGGGCGGTGGTCGTCCCGGCGGACGGCGTCGCGGTTGAGCTGGGCGAGCGCGAGGACCGGCACCTGGAGCTGCCTGGCCAGCGACTTGAGGGACCTGCTGATGTGCCCGAGCGCCTCGACCTGGTTGGTGATCCGCGGTGCCGAGAGCAGGTGCAGGTGGTCGACGACGACGAGCGCGGGCGTGCCGTGGGTCAGGGCGTAGCGCTCGACGGAGGCGCGGATCGCCTCCGCGGTCGGGGCGAGATCGTCCCGGACGACGAGGGGCAGGGCCGCGATGGCCCGCACGGCGGCCTCGGCCAGGGG
>JAJYDP010000423.1 GCA_021777365.1 Chloroflexota bacterium
GCCAGGGGCCGTCGGCGCGCCCGGGGACGCGGCCGCCCGAGGGGATGCAGCCGCGCCCGGGGATGCCGCCCGCCGGGCCGGGGGTCGGCCGTGATCCCCGACCGGCGGCCGGCCGCGCGCCCGGAGCCCGCGTTCCCGATCCGGATGGTCGTGCTCGACATCGACGGCACGCTCGTCGGCGGCGACCTCCAGATCGGCCCCCGAACCCGGGCCGCCGTCGCGGCGGCGCTCGAGCTGGGCGTCCACGTGTCGCTCGCGACCGGGCGGACGCCAAGCTCCGCGGCGGTGTTCGCCAACCAGCTCGGGCTGTCCGCGCCGCTCATCGGCCACCAGGGCGCGGCGATCCGCGCCATGCCCACGCGCCGCCAGGCGCCCGTCGCGACCTCGCCCAGCGCCCGGGGCCGGGTCGGCCGGCTGCTCCACCACGCGCCGCTGTCGGCCGCCGCGATCCGCGAGGCGATCGTCTGGTGCCGCGCGAACGGCCTCGACCCGCACGTGAACAACCTCGAGCGGATCATCGTCTGGGCGGGCGACCCGTCGTTCAGCGACTACTCCGCGTACCTGAGCGGCGCCGTCCAGGTCGTGCCCGACCTGCTGGCCGCGATCCGCGCCCCGATGAGCAAGGTGATCGCGGTGGGGGAGCCCGGACAGCCGATGGCCCTGGTGGACGAGGCGCGCCGCCACTTCGCGGGCGCCGCGCACGTGACGGTCTCGCACCCGCGGTTCCTCGAGTTCGTCGCGGAGGGCGTGTCCAAGGGCCGCGCCGTGGCCTGGCTGGCGCACCAGGCGGGCATCCCCCACGCGCAGATCCTGGCGGTCGGGGACTCGCTCAACGACGCGGAGATGATCGAGGACGCCGGCCACGGGGCGTGCATGCCCAGCGCGGTGGACGAGGTGCGGCGGGTCGCGCGGTACCTCGCCCGGCCGGTGGCCGAGGAGGGCGCGGCCGAGCTCATCGAGCAGCTGGTGCTCGCGCCGCCCGCCGAGGCCGCGCGCAACGCCGAGCGGCTCGCGGCGTCGGCGGCCGAGGCGTTGGGCGTCGGCCGGCTCCCCGCCGCCGGCCAGGCGCCCAACGCCCGCGGGGCGTCCACCACTGGAGGGCTGTGATGACCGCTCGACTCGTCCCCGACGGCCCCGAGGCCCGCGCCGAGGCGATCGCGCTCCTGCGCGCCGGCGGCATCGTCGCGGTGCCCACCGACACCGTGTACGGGATCGCCGCCGACATGGCGCTGCCCGACGCGATCGAGCGGCTGTTCGCCGCCAAGCAGCGGCCGCCCGAGAAGGCGGTGGCCGTCCTGCTCGCCGACGCGGACCAGGCCGAGGTGCTGGGGATCGTCTCCCCCGCGGCCGCCGTCCTCGCCGCGCGGTTCTGGCCGGGCGGCCTCACCCTCGTGCTGCCGGTGCGCCCCGAGGCGCGCCTCCCGCGGGTGCTCGCGGGCGGCGCCCCCACGATCGGCGTGCGCGTGCCGGACCACGCCGCGCCCCGGGCGCTCGCCGCGGCCCTCGGGCCGCTGCCCACGACGTCGGCCAACCGCTCGGGCGAGCCGGACGCCCGCGACGCGCGCGAGATCGTCGAGCGCCTCGGCGACTCGCTGGCGATGGTGCTCGACGGGGGCCCCGTCCGCGGCGGCCCCGCCTCGACCGTCGTGGACTGCACGCTCGACTGGCCGTCGATCCTGCGGGAGGGCGCCATCCCGTCGGCCGAGATCGCCGCGGCGCTGGCGGCGGCGGGCCTGCCCCACGCGATCGGCACCTGGGACGTGGACGAGGCGTAGCCGAGCGCGCACATCGCGGTTCTGGCGGCACACTCCCGCGACCGGGCGACGCGGCCCGGCCGCGCAGTCCCCGGCCCGCGCGTCCCCGGCCCGCGCGTCGCGGCCCCTCGCGTCGCGGCCCCTCGCTCGCCAGCCGGGTGAACGGAACGCCCCAGCGGGCACGCCGCTCGCCAGCCGAGCCGCCGGGCTGCGAAGACACCGATCCAGCTCGCCAGCCGAGTGGCGCGCCCGACCCGGGGGCAGGCTGAGCCGCCGGGCGAGTGGCCCCCCAGGCGGGGGAGCCGCTCGCCAGCCGAGCCGCCGGCACCCTTCACCCGCCGCCGCCCCCCGCCGACCCGTGCCTCGCCGGGCCACCCGACGGCCCGATCGACGCGTGGGCCGCCGTTTGGTCCGCTCCGTGCGCCACCGGCGGGGCCTCGACGGCCCCAGGCGTTCGATGGTGGCACCGGCCGGACCAGCCGTCGCGCGAAGCGACCATAGGGCACCGCGTGGCCCAGCAGAGCGGCCCGGAGGAGCGGGTGGCCAGGGCCGGGCGGCCCGAGCGGTGGCCACGGCCGGGCGACCCGGGCAGAAGGCACTACGCCCCGCCCCGCCGCGCCCGCGCGCCCGCCGCCGCAATCCCCCCCCGGAGCCGCACGCCGCGCGAAGCGTGGGAGAATAGCCGGCGTCGCCAGCCAGCCGCGCCGAGGAGGTCCCCGTGCCCGAGTCCGCCGTTCCGCCCGCCGCGTGGGCGCCCATCTCTGAGGTGGACCCCGAGCTGTGGACCGCGCTCGAGAGCGAGCGCCGTCGCCAGACGGACAAGATCGAGCTGATCGCCAGCGAGAACTACGTGTACGCGGCCGTGGAGGAGGCGCAGGGCTCCTGGCTGACGAACAAGTACGCCGAGGGGCTGCCCGGCAAGCGCTACTACGGCGGCTGCGAGTACGTGGACGTGGTGGAGGACCTCGCCCGCGCCCGCGCGCTCGCCCTGTTCCCGGGCGCCGAGCACGTCAACGTGCAGCCCCACTCCGGCGCCCAGGCCAACATGGCGGCCTACTTCGCGGTCATCCGCCCCGGCGACCGGATCCTGGGCCTCAGCCTGGCCCACGGCGGCCACCTCACGCACGGCTCCCCGGTCAACTTCTCGGGCCGCCTGTACGAGGTCCACGCCTACGGGGTCGACCGGGAGACCGAGCGCCTCGACTACGACGCGATCGAGGCCCAGGCGAAGGAGGTCCGGCCCAAGCTCCTGGTGGCCGGCGCGTCCGCGTACCCGCGGGTGTGGGACTTCCAGCGGCTGGCCGCCATCGCCCACGGCGTCGGGGCGCTGCTGTTCGTGGACATGGCGCACTTCGCGGGCCTGGTGGCCGCCGGCCTCCACCCCAGCCCCTTCCCGCACGCCGACATCGTCACCACGACCACGCACAAGACCCTGCGCGGCCCCCGCGGCGGCCTCGTGTTCGCCCGCGCGGAGCTGCCCGAGGGCATCGACCGGGCGGACTTCCCGGCGCTGGGCAAGAGCACCCTCGCCGCCGCCGTGGACAAGAGCGTGTTCCCGGGCGTCCAGGGCGGGCCGCTGATGCACGTCATCGCCGCCAAGGCGGTGGCCTTCCACCTCGCCCAGACCGAGGGCTTCCGGGCGGACCAGGCCCGGACCGTCGAGAACGCGCGGGTGCTCGCGGAGACGCTCGCCGGCGCCGGCGCCCGCCTCGTCTCGGGCGGCACCGACAACCACCTGATGCTGGTGGACGTGACGCCGCTGGGCGTGACCGGCAAGGAGGCCGAGGCGCTGCTCGACGACGTGGGGATCACGGTCAACAAGAACGCGATCCCGTTCGACCAGAACCCGCCCAACGTCGCGTCCGGGATCCGGATCGGCACGCCGGCGACCACGACCCGGGGCATGGGCCCCGACGAGATGCGCCAGGTCGGCCGGCTGATCGTGGCCGCGATCCGCGACCGCGACGCGGCCGGCATCGCCGAGCGCATCCGGGGCGAGGTCCGGGAGCTGACCGGCCGGTTCCCGGTGCCCGGCCTGCCGCGCGACCGCGCCTGAGCCGCGCCCGCGCCCGCGAACCGCGCCCAGGAGCCAGGACACCCGATGCGGCTGATCTCGACGTTCGGCACGGACCTGCCGATCGTCGTCGCGGCGTTCGTCGCCTCGTCGCTGCTGTCGCTTCTCGCCACCCCGCTGGTCGCGCGCGCGGCGCAGCGGCTGGGCGCCGTGGACCAGCCCAACCACCGGCGGGTCAACGCCGCCCCGGTCCCGCGCGGCGGGGGCGTGGCCGTGGCCCTGTCGTTCCTGCTCGTGGCCCTCGTGGTGGTGCTCGTCGACGAGCACTTCGAGCTCGTGCCCGACCCGAACCGGCCGGAGACGGCGACCTTCCTCGCGGTCATGCTCGGCGGGCTCCTGGCCATGCTCCTGGGCCTGCTCGACGACGCCTTCCAGCTGCGCGCCCGCTGGCAGCTGCTGGCCCAGCTCGCGGTGGCGGGCGTGTCGGTGGCGGCGGGGATCTACCCGACCGAGCTCAACAACCCCGTGGGGCCGGGCACGATCCCGCTCGTCCCCGCGGCCGGCGCCGGCTTCACCGTGGTCTGGATCCTGGGCATGGTCAACAGCATCAACTTCATCGACGGGCTCGACGGCCTCTCGTCGGGGATCTCGCTCATCGCCGCGGCCACCCTGGGGACCATCTCGTTCACCACCGCCATCGGCGTCACCGGCCAGCCGATGGTGGGCGTGCTGTGCTTCACCCTGGTCGGCTCGCTGCTCGGCTTCCTGCGCTGGAACTTCCACCCGGCGCGGATCTTCATCGGCACCACCGGGGTGATGTTCGTGGGCTACATGCTCGCGATCCTGTCGATCCTGGGCGCCGCCAAGGTCGCCGTGGCGCTGCTGGTGCTGGGCGTGCCGATCATCGACACGTTCTGGATCATCGTCCGCCGGCTGGCGACCGGCCGCTCGCCGTTCACGCCGGACCGCGGCCACATCCACCACCGGCTGCTGGACCTGGGCCTCTCGCACGCCCAGACCGTGCTCGTGATCTACGCGATCTGCCTCGCGCTCGCGGTCGGCTCGATCGTGCTGTCCACCGACCAGCAGGTCTACGCGTTCCTGGGCCTGGGCGTGGCCTTCGGCGTGGGGCTGTTCCTGCTGGCCCGCGGCGACAGCGGCGGGCTCGAGGCCGAGAGCTACGAGGGGCCCCCCGGCCGCGAGTAGCGCCGCCGCGCGCCTCGACGCCGTGCGAGCCCCCCGCCGGGCCCCCGGCGGGCCGCGAGTAGCGCCCCAGAT
>JAJYDP010000424.1:0-4679 GCA_021777365.1 Chloroflexota bacterium
GCACGAGCTCGGCGGTCCCACAACTGGGACGCCAAATGGGCGGTGCCGATCGGGTAGCTCCGGACGGTACCTTTGCGGCCTCCCGCGTGGGCGGCACGACGCATACGGTCGGGCGTGTACCACCTGACCAGCGTCCTCTCCCTGGTGGCCGCCGTTCGCATCGGGCGGTGCGGACCCCGCGGCCGCGCGCTGCCGTCGCCGAGCGCTGGCCCGCCGTGAGCGCGAGCGACACGCCCACCGCATGGGACCTGCGGCGGCGCCTCGGCATCACGGCCCCTCTCCGCGAGCAGCCGGGCGAGTCGCCCGACACGTTGATCCGTCAGATCTGCGCGCGGCGGGCCGAGAAGCACGCCTCCCCCACGGGCTCGCCTGCCTGGCGGGTCGCCGATCTCGCCGAGCAGGAACTCATCGCCGCGCTGGCGCGCGGGGGCATCACGCCCGACGGCATCGAGTGGCTCGTCCGACGCCTCCAGCCGTGGTCAGCCACATTCTCAGCCCCGGACCCACCGCCGACGCCCGCACCCCCGACCACGCCTGGGACGGACAGCATCCCGGCCCTGCCGCTGCGATCGAGCGGCCGGCGAGGGCCGGGCAGCCCCGGCACGGTGCGCCGTCGCAGCGTTCGCGCCGCCGGCACCTAGCCGCACGACGGTCACGACGATGCGCGCGCCACCCGATCTCTACCGGGTCCTCCAGGTCGACCCCGCAGCCGAGCGCGCGGTGATCCGGGCGGCCTACCTGTGCCTGGCCAAGCAGCACCATCCCGACGCGGGGGGTGCGCCCGCGCAGATGGTCGCGCTCAACGAGGCGTGGGCGGTGCTCGGCGACCCCGCGCGGCGGGCCGCCTACGACGAGGCGCGGCGGGCGGCGCCCGCGTCGCCCACGGGACCGGTCCGCTCGGCACCGGACGAGGCCCGGGCGGTCTATGCCCGGCCGTGGGGCGGCAGCGCCGGCGCGACGGGCTCCACGCTCGACTTCGGGCGCTATGCGGGTCGGACCCTCGAGGCGCTCGCCCGCGAGGACCCCGACTACCTCGAATGGCTTGCCCGGGCGCCCGGGGGGCGCCAGTACCGCACCGAGATTTACGTGCTTCTCGCCGCGCGCACCTCGGCCGCGCCGCGGGCCCCCGCCGGGAGCGCGCCCCGACGGACATCCGGCTGGCGCCTGCCGTGGCAAGCGCGGGTATGGGCGAAGCGCTGATGACCACGCACCTCGTGCAACCCGCGGGCCCCGCATCCGTGGCCCCGATGGCGCCGCCGCGGCGGTACCTTCGGAGACTGCCGCGCGAGCGTCGGCCCCGATAGCTTTGTGCCCATGCCCAGGTGGCGCGAGACCCTGATCCTGCTGCCGACGGCGCTGCTGGCGTCGGCAGCGATCGTGGCCGCGCGCGGTAACGGCGATCCGCTCGGCAGCGTGGCCCTGGCTGGAGCCGCGGCGGGCACCCTGGCCGGCGTGCTCTGCGCCGGGTTCGCCCTGCGCGGGCCGGTCGCGGCGCTCGCGGCCGCCACCGCCGCGCTGACGGAGGACGGCCCCGTCGTGCTGCCCGATGCGCGCCGCTTCGGCCAACTGGCCCCCGTGGCCCGACGGCTGCAGGACGTCTCGGAGGCGCTGCGGGACGCCCAGGAAGCCGCGACGACAGATCGTCTGACCCGGGTGGCCAACCGTCCCACCCTGCTGGCGGTGCTCTTCACCGAAGTCGAAAGGGCCGCCCGCTACGGTCGCCCGCTGGCGGTCGCCTTCATCGACCTCGACCACTTCAAGGCGGTCAACGACAGCTACGGCCACGAGGTGGGCGACACGGTGCTGCGCGGCGTGGCGGACGTCTTCCGGGAGCACCTGCGGGGGACCGACTTCGTGGGGCGCTACGGCGGCGAGGAGTTCGTGCTGGTGCTGCCGGAGACGACGCTGGACGACGCCGCGGCGGCGGCCGAGAAGCTGCGCCTCCTGGTGCTCAAGCAGCGCTTCAGCGCCGGGCCCGGCGACGAGGTCGCGGTCTCGGTCTCCATCGGCGTCGCCGGGGGCCAGGGGGCTCACCTGCGCGTCGACCAGCTGCTGCGCGATGCGGACGCGGCCATGTACTCGGCGAAGTCGCTGGGACGCAACCAGACCTACGTGTTCGCCGAGGTGGACGACGACACGGCGCGCATCCCGCGGGCCCCCATCTCGCCAGCGGGCCGGCAGCGGGCGGCCGAGGTGGGCGATCTCGGGCGCCAGGCGGCGGAGGCGGCCCTCGCCGCGGTGCTGGCCCCGCTGCCCCACTACGCGGGGCGGCCCTCCTCGCTCATCGCCGCCATCGCGGTGCGCCTGGCGAGCGAGCTGGGGCTGCCCGAGCCGGAGATCGAGCGCATCCGCGTGGCCGCCCTGCTCCACGACATTGGCAAGCTCGCGGTGCCCGACCAGATCCTCGACAAGCCCGCGCCGCTCACCGCCGAGGAATGGCAGAGCGTGGTCCAGCATCCCCGCATCGGTCAGGCCGTCATCGAGCGGGTGACCGCCCTGGGCGACGCGGGGGCCATCATCCTGCACCACCACGAGCACTACTCGGGCCATGGCTACCCCTTCGGCCTGCGGGGCACCGATATCCCGCTCGGGGCGCGCATCGTGGCCATCGCGGATGCCTACGACGCGATGGTGCGCGACCGGCCCTACCGGGCGGCGATCGGTCACGAGGCCGCCATCGCCGAGCTCCGCCAGCACGCCCAGGTGCAGTTCGACCCAGAACTCGTCGAGCGCTTCTGCGACCTCTATGCGGCCGACCCGCCGCGGCCCGACCCGGCGCTCCTCATCCACCCCCCTGCGCCTCCGCCCCGGCGGGTCCGGCGCACCGCGCGGGGGGACACCGCGGCGTCGGCCTGACCGACATGGCCATCCCGCCGACCCCTGGACCGGGCGGCCCGCTCGCCGGTCTGCGACGCCGGCTGTGGGTGCCCGAGCGCCCGCGCGTCGCGCTGCCCGCGCCCGACCCGGAGCCGGTGCTCGTCCCGCGACCCGAGGTGGAGTTCGCGGGCTACGCCGAGGACTGCCGGATCTTCGGCTTCCTGCGCCTCGATGCCGAGCGCCTCTCCGACGCGCTCAACGTGCACGCGGAGCTGTCGCTCGTGGACGTCCTGCTGGTGGCGCTCGACGACAGCCGCGCCATCCCGGCGGGGTCCCTGTCGGTGACGCGCGACGAACTCCTCGCGGTGCGCGCCAGCGGCCCGCGCGGGAACCCCGGGCGCCGGGGCCGCACACGCCCCTACCCGGTGACCCTGCAGAGCGGGCCCTACCTCGTCCACGGGTACCTGCACGGGCCGCCCGGCGGCGATCCCATCCGGCAGCTCCGGCGTCGTCCGCCCATGGTGGCGCTCACCGAGGCCTGGATCGCCTACCTCGCGGCCGGGCAGGACCACCGAGCGCGGGTGGGCACCATCATCATCAACCACGAGCTGCTCGACTGGGTGCGCCCCGCCCTGGACGAAGAGGTGACACTCCCGAGCCTGCCCATGGAATCCGCCGTCGACCCGCGGGCCAAGGATCTCACGGGCTATATCTGGACCGGACGGGCGTCGGGCGACCACCCGCCGACATGAGCGTCGCGCCGCCCTCTGACGGCGCCCCTGGCGGGCGTGACGACCTATTCCTCGGTTGTGGCCTCCCGTCGACCTGCGCCCCTGCGTCTGTCCTGCCGGTCGATCTCGCCCGCTTCCCGAACCGCGGACCCACCCTCGCGCAGGACCTTTGGGGGGCTGGTGCGCGAGGCCGCGGCGCGCGACGTTGCACCCGTGATCAGCGACCAGACGCCGAGAGGCAGCGCACACCGCAAGGCCATGAAGAAGTCCAGGAAGAAGCACAAGGCTCGTATGCGCCTGGAACAGGCCTGGGCCTGGCAGGTGCCGGGCGGCCGGGGCGCGCCCTGGGTCGTGCCGTCTGTCCGTCCGCTGGACACGGCCGAGCCATCGGATGCCGGGACCGGATCCTGGGCCGACGAGGCCGATTCATGGGTGGACGAGGCCGAGCTCGCACTCGACCCCGCCGATACCGCCGCCTACCCGTGGATGAACGAGCGCGAGTTCGCCGCCGTGGCGGGCGAGGCAGACGAGGCTGTCGGGACCGCTGCGGAGGCCCGCGAGGCCGACCGGGCTGCCGAGGTCAACGCCGCCGGGGCCGACGAAGCCGACGAGGCCGACGAAGCCAACGAATCAGCCGAAGCCGCCGAAGCTGTCGCGACCGCCGACGCCTCCGATCCAGCCAGGCCGGTGACCGCCACACTCCTCGACCGGCCGGTTCCGTCACCCGTGGCCGATGCTTCGCCGGAGGACCGCGACCTCGGGCACGACGCGTCGTCGTCAATCGAACCGCACGACCCGTCACCCGATCCGCCAGCGCAGGGCATGCACCCGGAGCCGCTGATGGTTCGGAGTCTGAACAACGGCACGCCCCGAACATGGACCCACCAGGATGGGGACCTGGCCAGGAAGACGCTGCTCACGGCAGGGTCGGATGCAGGCTCGTGGGTGGGTGCCATTGCCGGCACCTCGGACGCCACCGCCGAGACCTTGTTCAACATCTACCTGGGCGACGGGCTGGCCGACTACCTGGTGGGCGCCGCGACCGTCCCCGCCGGTGCCGGGACCGGGACGATCCCCGCCGTGAACCTGCTGGCCGACGCCACCCAGCTGCCGTGGGTCTCGACCGAGGGC
>JAJYDP010000424.1:4689-5043 GCA_021777365.1 Chloroflexota bacterium
CCAGCCGGCTGGCAGGTCAGGTTGGAGAACGCGACCGCGCTCACTGCCGGCACGGTCACCCTCGTGCCGTTCGGAGGCGACTACTAGGTGGCGGGGCTCGTCGGGCTGGGCCCTCGTGGCCTGCCCGGCGGCGCCCGGTCGGTGTCCAGGCTGGGCCCGCTGGACGACCGGTTCGCCGGCCCGTCGCTGGCGGCCAGGTGGCACCTCAACGGCATCCCCACCGTGTCGGTTGCCGGAGGCGTGCTCACGTTGACGGCGAACGCCAGGGGCGACGGGATCTACCAGCGGCCCGCACGGATGCCCGCCGGTGCCCGGGGAGTGCACTACATCGCGCACTTCACGGACAACGAGATG
>JAJYDP010000425.1 GCA_021777365.1 Chloroflexota bacterium
CGCGTGGCATGGGTGCGCGGCAACGTCGTGGTGGTGACCGGCACCGGCGGACCGCTGCGCATCACCACGACCTGCCCGCATGGGCCGGCGCGCTGGACCTGCGCGAACTGCGGCTACGAGGTACCCATGGGAGGGAGCCTGGAGGTCGGGCTGGAGCAGATCCCGGTGCATGGTGGCCCGTTCCCGGCCGCCGATGGCGCGGGGTAGTCTGGGCGGATGACCGTCCACCTCACCTCGAGCCCGGGGACGACGTTCCTGGCGGGTCATCGCCGACGGGCGTCGGGCGGCAGCGCCGCCCGCTGCTCGTGCGGCTGGATCGGGGTCGACTGGTCCGCTCATCGGCGCCGCGTGCTGGGCGCCTGGCTCGAGGAGCGGCGCCTGCTCCTCCGCGCGCGGCTGCTCGCCGAGGAGGGGGTGCCGGTCCCGTAGGGGACGACGGCCCGTTCGGGAGGCTGCTCAGCGGCGCGACCCGTAGCGGGTGATGCGCTCGCGCTGGAGGCGGCCGAACTCGCGGATCTCCTCGTCGCTCAGGCCAGCGGCGGTGAAGCGGTCGGGCCGCAGCTTGGCTGCCAACGGCGTGGTCACGCTCGCGATTCTCCCACCGACGCACCCCGGTCCGGCGCTCCCCGCGCCGGTTGCCGCGGCCTCGGCGGACCTGATCGGAGGGCGAGCTCGGCTCACGCGCAGAGAGCCGAGCCACGCGGACTCCCAGAGAGCGGAAGAACCCCCGGCTGGCGACCGGGGGTTCTTCTCGGCGAGCAGAGCGGGAGGTCAGGGCGCGACGGCGACGCCGTAGAAGCTGCGCCCGGGCGTGGTGAACGGCTTGGTCCAGCTCGCCCCGCCGTTCGAGGTGGCGTAGATCACCGCATTGCCGCTGCCGTCCGAGCCGACTGCGTAGGCGGTGCTGGTGCCCTGGGCCGCGATTCCGCTGAACGACCCGGGCGTGGTGAACGGCTTGGTCCAGCTCGCCCCGCCGTTCGAGGTGGCGTAGATCACCGCATTGCCGCTGCCGTCCGAGCCGACTGCGTAGGCGGTGCTGGTGCCAACGGCCGTCACCGCCGCGAAATGTGCTGCGTCGCCGATGGCACCGCTGATCTGAAACTGTTCGTTCCAGGTCGTCCCGCCGTTCGAGGTGGCGTAGATCACCGCATTGCCGCTGCTGTCCAAGCCGACCGCATAGGCGTCATCCGTACCGGCCACCGCGACGCCGTCGAACTGCCCGGGCGTGGTGAACTGCTGGGTCCAGGTCGTCCCGCCGTTCGAGGTGGCGTCGATGATGCCGCCCACTCCGTCGAAGCCGACCGCGTAGGCGTGACTCGCGTCGCTGGCGGCGACGCCGGTGAAGGCCACCGGGAAGGGGGTGGTCTGGAGCAACTGCTGGGTCCAGGTTGCCCCGCCGTTCGAGGTGGCGTCGATCACGCCGTCGTGGGCGCTGTTGAAGCCCACCTCAAACGCGTGCGTCGCGTCGGCGGCCGCGACCCCGGCGATGAAGTCGGACATCCCGGGCTGGACGGTCCAGGTGGCCCCGTTGTCCGCGCTGACATAGGGCATCGTGCTGCCGTCGACCCCCAGCCCCACGGCATAGATCGGCGCGGTCACCGTCAGGTCGTTGCTGATCCCGGTCTGGGTGGCCGTGCTGAGCGTGATGGTGTGGGTGATGGTGGTGTCGGTGCCGAGCGGGATGGTCTCGGTGACCGGGCCCACGTTGCCGGCGCTGTCCGAGGTGGTGGTGCCGAGCACCACCGGGGTGCTGTGGAGCGTGATGGTCACGCTGCTGTCGGGCGTGTAGCCGGTGCCGCTCACGCTCACCGTCTGGCCGACCGACTGGATGGCGGGGGTGACCAACGCCGTGGGGGCGGAGCCGCTGCCTGAGGTGGGGATGACCGCCTCCACCCGCTGGTTGATGAAGCCGAACGCCCCGCCGACCGCCACGCTCGCCGACGCCAGGGCGGCGATGGCGATGACGGCGATCAGGGCGATGGCGATGCCGTACTCGGTGGTGGACTGTCCGCTGTGGCGACTGCGGTGCATGGGGTGCATCTCACGCGCTCCTTCGACCGGCGCAGTGCTGGCCGGGTCAGCGGGAGAGTGGGTGGCCGAAGGGGGATGTCAAGCTTGCGCGCAGGGGAGATTGCGGACGACGTGCGGGCCCACCGACGGCGCGGGCGACGAAGAGGTCATGGCTCGGGGTCCTGCCCCCCTCCTCGGTGCGGGGATGCTCCTCGAGCCGCGCCGCCGCACAGGCCGGCGGCAGCCGATCGAGTGCCTGCGTCGGGCGACGCGGCCGATCGGGGATGCCTGACTATCGATCGGCCGGCGCGCCACTGCTCGTCCAGGTGATGGTCAGCAGCTCGCCGTTCAATGCCGCTGGCAGGTCGCCCACGCTGCCCGTGACGGTCAGGGTGGCGCTCGCCCCGAGGGCCAGCGTAGCCTCCGTACCCGACGAGACTCCGAGCGGGGGGCGCGCGCACGCCGAGCCGGCGACGATGGCCGGCCCCGCGCCGGGGACTGGACCCGCGTAGAGGGCGTGGCCGGCGGCATCCACCACGTGGATCGTGACCAGCGCCGCCAGCGCGGGGTTGTCGCTCGTGGCACTGATCCACCAGCACGCCCGCTCGGTCCCGTCATTGGCGATGGTCAGCTGCTCCGGGCCCAGGGCCTGCCCGCTGAACACCTGGTTCGCGGGTGGGGCCAGCATCCCGTCGCTGGTGATCGCCAGGGAGAGGATCGGCACCGGCTGCAGCGATTGCCACAGAAGCCAGCCCAGGAGGAGAAGCAACGGCACGAGGGGGAGGAGCAGGAGCCAGCGGCGACGATCGCGCTGCTCCTCGGACGCATCGAGCGCCTCCCAGCCCGATGCCCGGCTCGTCGCGGTGGACCTTGTGGGCCATGCATTTGCGCCAGGCTGGGCGGGTGGCTCCGCGGTGAACCGTCCGCCCGCGACACCATCTCGTTCGCCGAGCGCGGTCGGCGCGCGCCCGGCGGTGTTGGTCGTCCGGGCCGCGTCGCGGGGCCCGGGACCACCTGAAGGGGCCGGATCCGACGGCCAGTCGAAGAGAGGAGCGGACGCGATGGACGCGCCTGCGGCAGCCTGCTCGGGAGCCATCGCTCAGCCCCTCGACGGCATGTCGAGCGAGCGCGGGATGGCGCGCACCGGCATCCAGGCCAGGTATGCCAGGGACGCACCGACGACCGCGCCAGCCGCAGCGGTGAACGCCAGGATCAGGAGGGCATCCGAGGTGCGGTTGGCCGCGACGAGCGCGCCGCCCACCGGGAGTGCGACGAAGATGGCCCCGAGGGTGGCCGCCCGGGGGATGGGCAGCTTCCCGATGACGCCGATCAGGACCCGTCTGCGCCGCGGGGTCGCCGGAGAAACGCCGTCCCAGGTGGTGATCGTGCGCGCCATGGTGTGCTCCCGTCGCTCGGGGCCGTCGCCCGGGGCTGCTGCCTCGGGCCGCTGCTCGGCTGGACAACGGGTTGTCGGCGCGACCGGGCGCGGCGTCAAGGATTCTTCGGTTCGGCATGACCCGCGCAACTTGCGTTTGCCGCCGGCGCCCTCAACATAGTCACCGTGGATAGGACTGAAGAAGTCTCCCAGCGTGGCGAACTCGCCAAGGAAGCGCAGCGCATCGCTGAGGACGCCGAGCATTCCGGCGCGCAGCACTTCGCCGCCGGGCAGCGTTGGCGCGGCCGCGCCCTCTGGTTCGGACTGCCGGCGACTATTGGTATCGCGGCCGTGAGCACCGGCGCTGGCCTCTTCGCCCTGGTCGGCCGCGACATCTACATCACTGCGGGCCTCGCCTTTGTGGTCGCCATCGCGGTGGCAGTGCGCGATTTCGCCGCCGCCGACGCCAAGGCCACGGCCCATAGTGCCAAGGGTGCCCGCTATTTCGCCCTACGGGATGACGCCCGTCGTTTCGCTAGCATCGAGGCGCCCGGACCGCGCAGCCTCGATGCCCTCACCGACGCGCTGATGGCCTTGGGCGGACGCCAGAAGGTGCTGCGTGACGAGGAGCCGCGCGAGGTCGATGCGGATCTTCGTGACCGGGTGCGCCAGGGCATCGAGTCCGGCGACTACCGACACCGGGTGGACGGTGGCTGATGGCGACGACCGTTCCCGCCGCCTTCACCGAACTCCAGGGCCGACTCGCGCTGACCGATAACCAACGTGCCATCGCGGCCGGTCGGCTAACGAACCTCCAGAGCTTCTTCGCCAGCAACTACGTCGTGGCAAAGGCCCTTGGGCCATCGGCTCGTATGGGCGTCACACCATCGTCCGCCCCGAGCGCGACATCGACATCATGGTGGCGTTCAGCGTCGCCGACTACTGGTCGCGCTACCAGTCCGACTCGCGCGTGTTCCTCCGGTGGCTTCGTGACGGTCTCAAACCCGCCTATCCACGCACCCGCGTTGGTGTTCGGCAGATGGCCGTGCATCTGGCCCTGGGCGAAGACCTCGAGGTCGACCTCGTGGGTGGCTTCCATCGCAATGGTGGTGGCTTCTTCATCCCCGACGGTTCTGGCGGGTGGCAGGCCACCAACCCGCCCTATCACGATCAGCTCATGACCGACGCCAACGTTCGCCTGGGCTCGCACCTGAAGCCGCTCGTGCGGGTCATGAAAGCCTGGAACATCATGGGCAACCGCGGGCGGCTCCGCTCCTTCCACCTCGAGATGATCGTCGAGCGGGTCTGGCAGAAGGCGAGTTCCCTGCCTCCCCTGCCCGCCGTCGTCGCCGCCACCCTGGAGACTGGAGCAAGCTGGGTACGGGCCACTCATCCTGATCCCTGGAAAGGATCGGGCCAGAACCTCGATTCGTACCTGACTGCCGAAACGCGGGCCGCTATCGCCAAGACCATGGACGAGGATGCCGTTTGCGCCAAGAAGGCTCAGGCGTGTGTAGCCGCCGGCCAAACCGCGAAGGCCTTCGAGCGCTGGCAAGTGGTCTTCAACCACGAGTTCCCGGCCTACGGATGAGTCAGGGCATGAGACCTCTGGAAATGGACCGAGATTCAGCCTACACCTGCATTTGGAA
>JAJYDP010000426.1 GCA_021777365.1 Chloroflexota bacterium
GTCCAGACCGCGGACCGTTTCGCCGTCGTCGCCGAGGCCCGGCACCTGTCGCTCGGGGTTCATCCGGCGCCGGGGTCCAGCGTGATCGCGATCCCCCCCGAGTGGCTCGACCGGCTCCTGAGCGTGCTGCTCGACAACGCCTGCCGGTACTCGCCCGAGGGCGGCACGGTCGACGTCTCCGTGACGCATGACGGCGCACGGGTCCGGGTGACGGTGGACGACTCGGGGCCCGGGATCCCACCCAACGAGCGAATCCGCATCTTCGACCGCTTCCGCCGGGCGACCGACACCCCCGGGGGCGCCGGGCTGGGCCTGGCCGTCGCGGACGCGATCGTCAGGGTCTCCAACGGGCGGTGGCGGATCGGCACCTCGCCCGCGGGTGGCGCGAGCATGTCGGTGAGCTGGGCGAGGGCGCTGGCCGACGCGGGTGAACCTGTCCCGCGGAAGGCATCGACGAGCGAGCCGCGGTCCGACTGACCGGACCACTCGGCCCGACCGACCGGCTTCGCTTGACCCGACTGGCCGGGCAGGTCCGGTTGGCCCGACCGACCCGTACACGAACCCTCAGGGCGCGGCGGTCGGAGATCCTCCCGACAGCGACTGCAGCAGCGCGGCGGTCGAGGCCGGGACGGGATCCAGGCCGTCCGGGTTGTACAGGTAATCGCCCGCGGTGCCCGGGACCCCCGGGTGGCCGTATTGCCAGACGACCCGGTTCGTGGCGGGGTCGATCACGTCGACCGTCTGGCCGAAGTCGTCGGTGACCGCGAGGTTGCCGTTTGAGAGGCGGACGGCAAGCGACGGGTTCGAGAGCATCCCGGGCCCGCTCCGCACGTCGTAGCGCCACACCACGCGACCGGACGGTGTCACCTCTTCGATCTGCCCGGGCGTGGAGTAGTCGACCAGGAGCACGTTCCCGTTGGGCAGCAGCTGCGCGTCCGACGGGTAGGCGATGTCGCGGAGGTGGATCGCCCACACCACGCGCCCGCTCGCGTCCAGCCGATCCACCCAGCTCCCGCCGATCTCGGTGACCAGCATGCCGCCGTCCGCGAGCGGCACGTCTCCGTTCGGGGCCGCGTACGACACGGGCGGGTCATGGCGGCGCACCCCGGTGAGCCCGTACTGCCGAACGATCGTCTTCGACCGCGAGATGAAGAGGATCCGCTCGTTCCTGATGTCGGCCACGGTGACGGTGCCGTCGGGCAGGACGTACGCGTCGTCGGGCCCGTTCAGGTAGCCTGGCGCGCTGCCGGCTCGACCCGTGTGCCCGTACTGCCACACGATCTTCCGCGTCGCGACATCGATGATCGAGACGGTGTGCGCGTTCTCCTGGTTGATCACGATGTGGGTCCCGTCGGGCGTGAAGAACGCGTCGTCGGGCCCCCAGGACTGGGATCCGCGCGGGCCGCCCGGATCGATGGTCATCGACCAGATGATCCGCTTTGCCGGCGTGACGATCAGCAGGCGGTCGTTGCCCCGGTCGGCGATCAGCAGGTCGCCGGGAAGCGGACCCGTGGGTGCCGCCGACGAGGAGTTCGGCGACGCCGCGGGCTCCAGCGCTGCCTGGGGCGATGCACCGGCTGGCGACGGGGCCCCGGTCCCAGGGGAGGCCGCCCCGGCGGAGATGGTGGCGGCCTCACCGGGGCTGGCACCCGAGGCCGTGCTCGAGCGGGTGAAGCCGGCGAGAACGACGCCCCCGACCAGCACGGCGACGAGGGCAGCGATGACGGCAGCGACGGACAAGGGTCGTTGAAGCATCGCCGAACCGTACCGAACCGAGACGTGTCGCGGGTCAACATCGGATTAGGTTTCGGCACACATCCCCACGCCGACGCGAGGCACCGGTACTCCCCCGCCCTGCGCGTGGCGGGTTATCCGACCGCCTGTCACGGCGCGAGACGATTCCCCAGCCCGTCCGCCGCCCCTGTCCGCCGCCCCGTCCCATTGTCAGTCGATTGCGCAAGTACGCAATTAGGTGCTAGCATCGGTGCGGCCCGCCACGGCCGATCCGCGGCGCATGGTGCCGGAGGCTATCGTTCGTGTCCCGTCGCGACCGCCGATCTCGAAGTCGATCCCCTCAGCACGCGCGCCTCTCCGCGGGGCAGGTGATCCCGCCGCCGGAGCAGGTCGGGCCGCCTGCCGACCAGCAGCGGCCAGCCCCGGACCGGTCGCATCCCGCCGCGGAGCGATCGCGCTCGACTGCGGAGCGACGGCGTCGTTCCGGGGGGCGACGCGAGCCCTCCCGCCTGCGGCGATGGGCCTTCCCCGCCCTGATGACGCTTGCCGGCGTGGCGGCCATCGCGATCGTCGTGGTTGGCGTGAGTGCCGCCACGGCGCCGCCCGTCCGCGCGGCGACCCCCTCGCTCGGCACGCCGACGGCGCCCGTGACGATCGTCGAGTACGCCGACTACCAGTGCCCCTACTGCGCCACCTGGGCGAAGACGGTGGAGCCGCAGATCAAACAGACCTACATCGACACCGGCAAGGTCAAGCTGGAGTGGCACGACATGGCCTGGATGGGTGGCGAATCGAAGGACGCCGCGAATGCTGCGCGCTGCGCCGGCGACCAGGGCCAGTTCTGGGCGTACCACGACCTGCTGTACCGCTCGCAGGCCGGACAGAACAGCGGCGCGTTCTCGAAGGATCGCCTCAAGGCGTTCGGGCAGCAGCTCGGGCTGAAGGCGGCCACGTTCGACGCGTGCGTCGACTCGGACAAGTACGGCGGCGCGGTGCAGGCGGACTTCGCGCAGGCCGCGAAGCTCGGCATCACCGGGACCCCGGCCTTCTTCATCAACGGCCAGCGGATCGACGGCGCCCAGCCGTACTCCGCGTTCCAGGCTGCCATCGACTCGGCGCTGGCCGGCCAGTGAGCGCGACCGCCGTGGGCCGGGGCGCGGTCCGCCGGGCGGACCGGCCAGGCGCCGGCCTGAGCGCGGTACCCGGGGAGGACCGGGACGCCACCAGCCCGCGCTCGATCCCCGGCGCACCGGTCGAGCGCAAGCGGTAGCCCGTGCCAGTCGAGCTCCTGGTCGCGTTCGCGGGCGGCGTCCTCTCGCTGCTCAGCCCGTGCTCGGCGCTGCTCCTGCCCGCGTTCTTCGCCTACGCGTTCCCCTCGCCCACGCGGCTCGCGCTGCGGACGGCCATCTTCTACCTGGGCCTGATCACGCTGCTCGTGCCCGCCGGGCTCGGCGCGGGCGCGATCGGCGCGATCCTGCTGACCGAACGCGGCCCGCTCACACTGCTCGCCGGGCTGACACTCATCGCGATCGGCGCCGTGCAGCTGCTGCTCGGCGGGTTCGAACTCCCGGGCGTGTCCCTGCGTCCCGCCATGAGCGCGGAGAGCGCGGCCAGTACCTTCGTTCTCGGCCTCAGCTACGGGCTCGGGGGCTTCTGCGCCGGCCCGATCCTCGGCGCGATCCTGACCATCGCGGCCGGGGCCGGGGGCGTGGCTCCCGGCGCCGTCCTGCTGGCCGCCTACGGGGCCGGCATGGCCTTCCCGCTCTTCCTGCTGGCGCTGGCCTGGGAGCGCCTGGGGACCGCCTGGCGAGGGCGGCTTCGCGGGCGGGAGGTCCGGATCGGCCGGGTGGAGCGGCACGTCTCCACGGTCGTCTCCAGCGCCATGTTCATGGCGCTGGGCGCCGGGTTCATCGTATTCCAGGGCCCCAACGCGCTCTCGGGCGTCTACGCCGGCTTCGGGCTGGACGACCTCGCGCTGCGGCTCGAGGCGGCACTCCAGCTGGCGGCCGCCGAGGCGCCGCTGGCAGTGGTCGGGGCGGCGATCGCCGCTGCGGCACTGCTCGCGATCGTCCGGCGGCGACTCCTGAGAACCGGCACGGACGTGCGCGGCCGGTGACGGGAGCGGGCCAACACTTGCGCAAATGCGCAAACAGTTATCCGGAACGTAACGGACGCGTGGAGCGCTTAACAGTCCCATAACGGGCGGGCGATACGGTCCGGTGTGCATGAACGGAAAGCAGCCCGCATGTCGTCTGACAGTTCGAGCGGCTCGGGCACACTGACCGACGCGCTGAACGAGGCGCCCCTCAGCGTCTTCCATCTCCGGGCGATGTTCACCGCGGGGATGGGGTTCTTCACCGACGCATACGACCTGTTCGTCATCGGCGTCGCGCTTGCCCTGGTCACCGCCCAGTGGCACCTGACCACGACGGAGGCCACGCTCGCGAGCAGCATCGCGCTGGTCGGTGCCTTCTTCGGAGCGGTGGTGTTCGGTCGCAAGGCGATCTACGGGCTGGAGGCCGCGATCATGGCGGTCGCCGCGATCCTGTCGGCCGTCTCGCCGAACATCGCGTGGCTGATCGCCTCCCGGTTCCTGCTCGGGATCGGGATCGGCGGCGACTACCCGGTGAGCGCCACGATCATGAGCGAGTACGCGAACCGCAAGGACCGCGGTCGCCTGGTGAGCATGGTGTTCTCGACGCAGGCCGTGGGCCTGATCATCGGGCCCGTCGTGGGGCTCACGCTGCTCGGGGCCGGCGTCTCCAACGAGCTGGCCTGGCGCGTCATGCTGGGCCTCGGGGCAGTGCCCGCGCTGGCCGTGATCTACCTCCGGCGGACCATGCCCGAGTCACCCCGGTACGTGGCGCGCGTCATGGGCAACGCGTCCGCCGCCGCGGCGAGCATGGCGGGTTTCACGGGCGGCGCGATCCGGGCGTTCGGGGACGAGGCGCCGGTGGTCCGTCAGCGCTTCGTGGACTTCATCCGCGACCGGCGGAACCTCGTGCTCCTGGCGGGCACCGCCGGGTCCTGGTTCCTGCTCGACTACGCGTACTGCGGGAACACGATCTCCACGCCGCTGATCCTGGAGACCGTCGCCCCGCACGCCAGCCTGATGCAATCGGTGGCCTGGAGCCTGATCATCTTCGCGCTGGCCGCGGCGCCTGGATACGTGCTGGCGCTGGTGACGATCGACCGCATCGGGCACAGGCGGCTGCAGTGGATCGGCTTCCTGGGCATGGCGGGCGCGTTCGCCCTGATCGGGCTGGTGCCGTCGATCACGCACCTGGTCCTTCCCTTCCT
>JAJYDP010000427.1 GCA_021777365.1 Chloroflexota bacterium
CCGACGTCGCCCTGGTCGTGTCCGGCCGGATCGCCCTCTACGTGGAGCACGAGGGCCGATCCGTGCTGGTCATGACCCTGGGACCCGGCGACATGCTCGGCTGGTCGATCCTGCGGGAGGATCCGGCAGCGCTCACCACCGCTCGGTCGTCCGGGCCGACCGAGCTGATCGAGATCCCCGCGGACCGGCTGCTCGATGCGGTCACCGGGTGCACGCCCATGGCCCAGACCCTGGTCAGGCGGCTCTTCGGGATCGCCGCCGACGACCTCGAGGCGACGCGCGCCCAGCTGCTGCGGCTGGGGCGGGAGGGTCTGATCACCGCCGGATGACCGCGAGGAGGTGCCGCCGATGCCGGTCGCGACGATCGCGGGCGAGACGGGGTCGGCGGGGCCGGCGGTGGGCCGGCGGTGGGCCGGCGGCTGGCCGAGCGCCTGGGGGCGGACCTGGTGGACCGCTCGCTGATCGCACTGCTCGCCGCGCACGGGTGGACGGCGCCGCCGATTCGAAGGCGGATGTGTGAACCGTTGGCTCAAGGGCACCGACCGGTGGATCGGAGCAGCGACCGCGGGCGACCGCGGACCAGATCCGCAGTCGCCCGGGAAGAGGCTGACGGTGCGTCCACACGATGCACCCACATGATTGACAGGCGCATCAGCGTGAGACCAGGCTATTTTCATGAGAACAACCACGATCTCAAAGGGCGGCCAGGTCTCGGTCCCGGCCGAGATCCGGCACCGCTGGGGCACCCGGCGCGTGGTCGTCGAGGACCAGGGCAACGCCCTCCTCATCCGGCCGATCCCTGCCGACCCGATTGGAGCGGCCATCGGATCGCTGGCCGGACGACGGCCCACCAGTGATGAGCTGCGCTCCATCCTGCGCGACGAGGAGTCGGCCATCGATGAGCGGAGGGGCGCCGCCGGTGACCGTCCTTGACGCGCAAGCGGTCGTCGCGGCACTGACCGGCGAACCCGCCGCGCCCGAGGTCGAGGCGCTGCTGCGCGACGCGGTCGATCGGCCGTCGATCAGCGCCATCGATCTCGCCGAAGTGCTCGACGTGCTGGTGCGGCACCAGGGCTGGCCGGCAGGCGAGGTGGAGGAGAAGCTCCGCTGGCTCACCCTCGGCGGCCTGGAGGTCGTCGCCGTTGATGAGCCAGCTGGCCTGAGCGCCGGACGGCTCCACGCCCACCATTACCACCGGACACGGCGTCCCCTTTCGCTCGCCGACTGCGCCGCCCTGGCGACCGCCCTGACCCTCGGTCAGCGCCTGGCCACGTCGGACCGGGCGCTGCTCGTTGCCGCTGGCGATGAAGGTTGCCGGGTGATCGCGCTCCCAGACGCTCGGGGCCGGCGCCCTTCCGTCGGCGAGAGCCTCGGCTCGGACAGCTGACCATCCACCCGCCGCTGGGCGGGCCTCGGCGAGCGGGCCACGCACACGGGTCACACACAACGGACATGGCGCGGTGTTTCGTTGCGGCCCCGGCGGGCCGTCCTGGAGGGCTCGTCCTCCGGTCCGCCCGGCGGACGCGACGTTGTCGCACACCGTGGTGCCCGAGCACTGGCCGTCCGTCGCCCAGTCGGCGGGCCGTGCGCGGCGACATCGTCTCCACTGATCCGCGGCGGTGCTCGACGCGGCCGGACGCCTCCCCTCACCCCTCGGCAAGGATCGTTCGTGCCACGCGCCTCGAGAGCGTCATCACGGTGAGCATGGGGTTGATGCCCGAGGCGGTCGGGAACAGCGAGGCGTCGGCGACGTACAGGCCCCGGATCACGCCGCCCGCCGTGTCCGCGCGGACGCGGCCCCACGGGTCGCAGGCGCTGCCGCGCGGGTTCGCCCCCGCACGGGCGGTGCCCATCTGGTGGGCCGAGAAGAGAAAACCCCGGTTCGGCGAGAAGTCGAAGGACGCGAGCGCGCGCAGATACGCGTTCCAGGCACGCGACGTCACGGCCGTCCCGCCGCCGTCGGCACCCGTCGCGCCGGCCGCGGCCGCCACCAGCGACAGTGTCCTCGCCGGCGTGCCCAGCGCCAGCACCTCGAGCGCGCCCGCCGCGCGGGCCAGCCGGGCCATCTCCACCAGCGCGCGGCGCGCGGTCTGCGCGTCCTGCGGCGCCAGGCGGTACTCGACACGAACGATCCCCGAGCGCGTCAGCCGTGCCCTCCCCGATCCCTGGTCGCGCACGATCCCGATGAGCGGCGCGTAGGAGCGCGCGCGCGTCATCCGAACGGCGTGGTCGGCGGCGCCTGACCAGGGGAACGCCATGGCGATCAGCCCGGGATGCCCGGGGGCGGATTCGACGATGAAACCGCCGTGCGCGGGGCCGTGGTGCTGGCGGTCCACCGGTCCCGGCCGGAGGAACTGGCTGCAGCTCGCCGCCTGCAGCGTCCCGTGCCACATCTCGACCGGCCAGGGCATCCGTCCGGCAACCACGGCGACGGGATGCAGCCGCAGGTTCGACCCGACCGCGGGGTGGGCCACCCCGCTCCTGGTCAGCACCGCGGGAGTGCGCAGGGCCCCGGCGGCCACCACGACCTGCCGGGCGCGCACGGTGAACGGTCGGACGGAGCCGTCGGGCAACCCGACGCGGCCGATCACCCCGGCCGCCCTCCCCTGTTCCACCAGCACGCGGTCCACGCGTGCACGCACGAGGAAACGGGCGCCATGGCGGGCCGCCTCGGCGAGGTGGGCGCGCGGCCCCGATCGCTTCGCCCCACGCCGGCACCCGAAGCCGCAGGCGCCGCAGTCCCCGCACCCGTCCGCGTCCCGCATCAGGGGTGCCGCATCCCAGCCGAGTCCCGCCGCAGCCTCGAGGATGGCGCGGTCCTTGGGCGGGATCCCCGGGGGTGGCGCAACGCCCAGCTCGGACTCCAGCGCCGCCACGTCGGCGGCTGTGTCGGGCCCGTCGAACCCCTCGAGGCCATGCCGGGCCGTCCACTCGGCCCGGAGCCACTCCGGCGGTGCGAAGCACGTCGCCCAGTTCACGACGGTGCCGCCCCCCAGCGTGGACCCGGCCAGGATCGCGACGCCCAGATCGGCCGTCGAGGTCATGCCGTGGTCCAGGTACAGGCGGTCGAACCCGTCCAGCTCGCGGCCGGTCATCTCGGACTCCGGCACGTACTCGCCGGCCTCGATCACCAGCACGTCCCGGCCGGCCGTCGCCAGCATCGCCGCGGCCACGCCGCCGCCCGCGCCACTCCCCACGATCGCCACGTCCGCCTCGAGCGCGAGCGGACCGGCATCCCGGGCCTCCGTTCCCACCGGCGCGCCACGCGACTGCCCGGCCTCGACCGCAGCCGGGTCCAGCGTCCGGATCGCCGGAGGCTCCGCCGTCGCGGGCTCGTCGACCGGCCGGTAGCCGATGCGGCCCCAGAGCGCGTTGCCGTCCCCCTCTGCCGGCCCGGGATCCGCGTACGCGAGGAAGCACGCCAGGCGCTTGAGGGCCTGGAAGGCGGTCCGCCGCAGGGACGCCCGGCTTGTCGCCCACCGGAGGAGCATGGCCTCGCGGCGCTCGGTGGGCACATCGCGGAAGCGCACAGCACCGTTGCCGAGGAGTGCGTTCGCCGGCCGGCTGTCGAATGCCCGCAGTGCCAGCCGGAGCATGCGCACGTCGGCCGGATCGGCCACCTCCGAGAGGAGCGACGCGGCCATCGTCGAGCGCCGGATGGCGCCACCCGGCACGAACGTCTCGAAGACCGCCGCCAGGCGCGCCAGGTCGGCCGCCGACCAGTCCGGCGCAGCGACGGGCTCGGCGGGTCGCCCCATCGCAGGGGTGGGCGCGATCACGCGACCGTGGACCACTCGGGCGGCGCGACGTGCCCGGCGATCATCCCCGCTCGAACCCCTGCGCCGGGACCGGCGGGCAGCGGAGCGGACGGTCCTCGCGGTAGCCCAGCAGGTAGTCGGCCTGGATCAGGGTGTGGAGCTGGCTCGTGCCCTCGTAGATCACGGCCGCCTTGGAGTTGCGCAGGTAGCGCTCGACCGGGTACTCGCTCGAGTACCCATACGCGCCGTGGATCTGGATCGCGTCGAGCGCCGATTGCACCGCGTGCTCCGTGCAGAACCACTTGGCCAGGCTCGTCTCTCGCGTGCTGCGCAGACCCCGGTTCTTCAGCACCGCCGCCTGCCAGCACAGCAGCCGGCCCGCCTCGATCCCCTGCCCCATCTTCGCGATCATCTGCTTCACCAGCTGGTGCTGGCCGATCTCGCGCCCGAAGGTGTGCCGCTCGTGCGCGTACTTGACCGAGGAATCGAGGCACGCCTGCGCCAGCCCCACCGCCCCGCTCGCCACGGTGTAGCGGCCCTGGTCGATGGCGCTCATGGCGATGAGAAACCCCTCGCCCTCCTCGCCCACCCGGTTCTCGACCGGGACGCGCACGTCGTCGAAGAAGAGCGTGCCGGTGTTGCCGGCGTGGATCCCCATCTTGCCGTGGATGGTCCCGGTGCTGAACCCGGGCATGCCGCGCTCGACGATGAACGCGGTGATGCCCCGGTGCCCCAGGGCGCGGTCCAGGGTGGCGAAGACCAGGAAGTGATCGGCCACGTCGGCCAGGCTGATCCAGATCTTGGAGCCGTTGAGCACGTACGCGTCGCCGTCGCGGCGGGCGCTCGTCTGCAGGCTGGCCGCATCGGTGCCGGCCCCGGGCTCGGTGAGGCCGAACGTGGCTAACTTCTCGCCCCGCGCCTGCGGCACCAGGAAGCGGCGCTTCTGTTCCTCGGTCCCCCACTGCAGGAGCGTCAGCGAGTTCAGCCCGACGTGGACGCTCATGATCACGCGGAACGCCGTGTCGGCCCGCTCGAGCTCCTCGCACAGGAGCCCGAAGCTGACGTAGTCCAGCCCCGGGCCGCCGCACGCCTCCGGGATCGGGGCGCCCAGAAAGCCCAGCTCGCCCATCTTCGCGAAGACCTCGCGGTGCACCTCGCCCCGCTCGTCCCACTCGCGGATGTAGGGCAGGATCTCCGCCTCGGTGAACTCCCGGGCGCTCTGCCGCACCAGCCGCTGCTCCGGGCTCAGGGTGAGGTCGATCACAGGAG
>JAJYDP010000428.1 GCA_021777365.1 Chloroflexota bacterium
GCCCGAGGCCATCCGGGCCCTGCGGCGGAAGATCAGCGACGAGGTGTACCGCCGGATGCGCGAGGATGAGCGGCACCGGGCGACCTCGCGAGCCTGGCTCGCGACGGCCGCTTGACATAGGAGCTTCCATGGAGCATCCAGCGAACCCCGCGGCTTCGCGGTCGGGCCTCGCTCCCGGGCTGGACGCCCTGCTGCGCCGCATGCCCAAGGCCGAGCTCCACCTGCACCTGGACGGCTCGCTCCGCCCGGCCACCGCGCTCGACCTTGCCCGCGAGCGCGGCCTCGACGAGGGGATGGACCCGGCTGGCATGCGCGCCCGGCTGCGGGGTCCGGAACAGGCGCACGACCAGGCCGAGCTGCTGCACGCCTTCGACCTGCCGATCGCGCTGCTCCAGGACGGCGAGGCGCTGCGGCGCGTCACTGCCGAGCTGGTGCAGGACGTCGCCGCCGACGGCACGCGGTACGCCGAGATCCGCTGGGCGCCCGGGCTGCACGTGGCCCGCGGGCTCCGCCTGGACGATGGGATCGCGGCGGTCGTCGCCGGGGCGCGGGACGGCGTGGCGGCCGTTGGCGCCGGGGCACGGGACGGCGTGGCGGCCGTTGGCGCCGGGGCGACCGCCGGCACCGAGGCGGTCGACGGCGCGCCGCGCATCGCCGTGCGCCTGATCGCGGTGGCGATGCGCATCCACGAGCCGGGTGACAACGAGCGCGTGGCCCGGGCCGCCGCGCGGTTCTCCGGGGAGTGGCTGACCGGCTTCGACCTCGCGGGCCCGGAGGCGGCCGGCGCAGACCCGGGCGTGCATCGCGACGCGATCGAGATCGCGCGCGCGGCCGGCCTGGGGATCACCGTCCACGCCGGCGAATGGGGCGGCGCCCCCCAGGTCCGGCGGGCACTGGACCTGCACCCCTCCCGGATCGCCCACGGGGCGCCCGCGATCGACGATCCTTCGCTCGTCGCCGAGCTCCGGGATCGTGGCATCACCCTGGACCTCTGTCCGACCAGCAACGTCCAGGCGTCGGTCGTGCCGGGCCTCGCGGATCACCCCCTCCCCCGCCTGCTGCGGGCCGGCGTCCCGGTGACCCTCTCCACGGACGACCGGACGGTCAGCGACGTGACCCTGGTGGAGGAATACCGCCGGGCGGTCGCGTTCATGGGGCTGACGCCGGCCGAGCTCTGGGGCGTGGACCGCCATGCGCTCCGCGTCGCGTTCCTGGGCGACGACGAGCCGCTCCGGGCGGCCCTCCTGCGCGCGTTCGACGCCTTCGCGGCGGGCGAGCCGGCGCTCCGGGCCTGAGCGTGTCAGGCGGCGGCGTGCCCCAGGGCCAGCCGGTCGAGCGCCCGGCGCAGCTCCGCCGCATCCGCGGCGATCAGCGTGGGACGTCGCTCGGGAGGCTGCCCCTCCGCCTCGGCACGGCTGGTCACGCCGGTCAGCATCAGGACGGACCGGGCGCCGACGCGGTTCGCCGCGGCGATGTCGGTGAGCACCCCGTCACCGATCACGACCGCCTCCTCGGGTCGGCGCCCCACCGATCGCGCCGCGGCCTCGAAGAGGGTGGGGCCCGGCTTCCCCACGACCAGGTCGGGCGCGCGCCGGGCCGCGGTCTCCAGCGCGGCGACCATGGAGCCGGCGCCGGGCACCAGGCCGTCCGCGGTCGGGTAGACCGGGTCACGGTTGGTGGCCACGAAGCGCGCCCCGTCGCGGACCGCCTGCATCGCCGCCGCCAGGCGCTGGTACGTCAGGTGCCGGTCGATGCCCACCACCACCGCGTCGGGATCGCGGTCCAGCCCGCGGGTCGTCGGCGGCACCGTGCGGATCCCGGCATCCCGCAGCTCCCGGGCCAGGCCGCGGGCGCCGAGGACCATGGCCACGCGCACCGGGGGATCGGCGGCGGCGAGCTCGAGCGCGGTCGCGCGGGCCGACGTGAAGACGCGGTCGAGCTGGACCGGCGCGCCCATCGACTCGAGCTGGTGCAGGTACTCGCTCCGATGGCGGCTCGAGTTGTTGGTGCAGTAGATGACGGTATCGCCCGCGGCCACCCGATCGGCGAGCACGGCGGCGACGCCGGGCACGGGCTCGGGGCCCCGGTAGACGACGCCGTCCAGGTCGACCAGCAGCAGCATGCCCGCATGGTAGGGCCGGCGGCTCCGTGCCTGCGCGCTCCCGGGCGAGGCGCGGCGTGATGGACCCGCGCGACGCATGGCGGGACGTCGCCGTCCTGCTGGTGGACGGTAACAACCTCCTGCACGCGGTCGCCGGCGATGCCGGCCCGGGGCCACTCCGGGGTCTGCTCGCCCGGGTCGCCGCGGCCGTGCCGCGGACGATCGACGCGACGGTCGTGCTCGACGGGCCCCCCGACCCGGGCGCGCCGTCGAGGATGCGCGTGCGCCCCGGGCTGCTGGTGCGCCACGCAGGCCGGATCGGCGCCGATGCGCTGCTGGTGGACCTGGTGGAGGAGCGCCCCTACCTCGAGCGCGCCGGGATCGTGGTGATCACCAACGACGCGGCGCTGGGCGAACACGTCCGGAAGGCGGGCGGACGGACCCGTCCCGTCGCGTGGCTGAGCACACGCCTCGAGGCCTGGCCGTCGGCTCCGGCCGCGCCGGGGTCCACCATCGGGGGACCGCGTCCGCGTCCGGGCGGGCCTGCCGGAGGGTCTCTGGACAGGGCGAGGCGCCGCAGGGGCCCGCCGTCCGGGACCGGCACGCCCCGGCCCGAGGGCTCACCGGGCCAGCCGCCGACCGCGGGCGAGGAGGATGAGGAACGCCATCCCTGGCGGCCGGGACGGGGCGCGACCCGCAAGCGCGGCAATCCTCGCCGGGCCCCGCGGGGAGACCGGTGATCGCGCGACGGAGACCGCTGATCGCGCGACGCCTGGGATCGTGGAGCCGTGCCCCTACGCGGAAGGTGACCCCGCAGGTCCGCCGCTCCCTGCCTGGGGCGAGCCGTCGGCCGCGTGTCCCGGACCGCCCGTCGGCGGCGCCGCCGGACCGCCGCCGCCGTCGAACGCGTGGCGAGCGATCTCCCGGTCCGCGGGGAAGGTAAGCCGCGCGATCGCCTCGTCCCGCTCCAGGAACGCGGCCTCGTCGAAGATCGGCTCGAGGTGCAGATCGCCGCCCGTGCGCCGGCCCAGGTACCACTCGACGCGCTTGCGGTTCCAGCGACCGTCCGGCGTCCGGAACCCGTACCGCGTGGCGCCGAGTCGCCGCCCGATCTCCGCCTCGATCCCCGTCTCCTCGAGGACCTCCCGGCGCGCCGCCTCCTCGGGACGCTCGCCTGGCTCGACGTGGCCCTTGGGCAGCACCCACTCGCGGCCCCGGCGAATCACCAGGCACCGCGGCCCGTCCAGCACGACCGCCCCGGCCGAATGGTGGCGACGCGGCGTCAACCCGCTCATCCCCGCATCCTAGCGTGCGTCCCCGGATCGCGGCGGGGCGTCCTCCGGAGACGCGGCCAGCTGCCGGATCCGTCGCCAGCGGGTCACCCCGCGCCGGTTCTCCGCGGCGGAGAGCGGCCGCCCCGCATACCGCGCCAGCTGGTAGTCCGCCGCCAGCCACTCGAGCGGTCGGATCCGTCGACCCATCGCCCGCAGCCGCCGTGCGTGGGCGGCCGGCGTCTCGTCGGCGGATCGCTCGATACCCGGCCGTCCCTCCAGCTCCCCCACCGCGGCGACGTAGGCCGCGACGGCGTCCGTGGGCGCCGGCGGGCGGCCCGGCCTCCGCCACCGCGGCACCGGCAGCGCGATGTGGAACGCGGCCTGCGGGATGACGATGTCGCGCTCCTCCTCCATCGGCTGCCGGTGCGGCCCCCGGCCGGGCCACAGGCGCCAGGCCAGCCAGGCGAGGACCACCAGCACCACGACCACGGCCACCACGGCGAAGGCCAGGTCGGACCCGGGCTGCGTCTGCGTGCCCGCGAACGGGTTGACGGCGGGCGCGGGCTGTGACGACGTCTGCAGCGGATGGAGGATCGCCCGGAAGAGGGCGACCAGGCCCGCGACCAGGAAACCGGCCGGGATCGCGAGGATGGAGATGGCCACCACGACCGCGATCCACAGCGGCCCCAGGGCACCCTTGACGGCGGCGTCGAGCGGCACGCCGAGCAGCGCGGCCAGCGGCAGTCCGACGAGCACGGCGCCCGCGACGATCAGGGCGAGCACCAGCAGCCAGGACCGGTTGCGGCGCCAGTCGAGGCCAGACCCCGCCGCGAGCACGTCCAGCCGCGCGACGGCGAGCCCGAGGAGGGCCGTGACGGCGAAGGCCAGGGTGTCCGCGAAAGCGGGCTCCACGAAGGCCGACCGTGCGGCCGGGGTCGCGACCTGGGCCAGCACCCACGGCACCGCCAGCGCCGGCAGGCCCCATGCCAGGAGCCGCGAGATCACCTCGTCGTCCTCGTACGACTCGCCGTGCATGGCGCCCCGCACCACTGCCACGCCGGCGAGCCAGCCGCCCGTGTGGAGGCCGACCGCCGTGTTCAGGTCGCCGTAGAGCAGCGCGTCGCGCACGGCCGGGGAGAGCAGCCACCCGGCCAGCGCAGCGCTCACGGTGACGACGGCGACGGGGACGCTCCCGCTCCACGGCAGCGCGCCCCGGCCGAGCAGGACGCCGAGGCCGGCGAGGAGCGCGAACTGCACGGGCCCCAGGAGGATGGGACCGCGGGCGCCCAGCACCTGCAGCACGAGGTAGACGATCGCGATCCACGCTCCCTCGACGACCGCGTCGAGGACGAGCGGCAGCGCCTCAAGCGCCGACGACCAGCGCATCGCTCGTCCGCCAGTCGGGCTCCAGGACCGCCGTCATCGCCGGCACGCCACGTCCTCGTGCCGAGCGGGCCAGCGCGGCGGCGTCGGGGCCCATCGCCACCAGCTGCACCCCGTAGCCGACCCGGGCCAGGCGCCGCAGGACGCCGACGTACGTGGCGGGATCGCGGCCCGAGAGCGCCACGACCGTCGCCCCCGGCCCCACGCGCCGCGGCAGCGAGGCCAGCACGTCCTCGTACGGTGCCGAGGCCCCCGGGCTGAACCGTG
>JAJYDP010000429.1 GCA_021777365.1 Chloroflexota bacterium
GGTGACCTGGGTCAGGATGTCGATGCAGTAGCGGTCCTCCTCTACCATCCGTTGCAGGCCGCGCACCTGGCCCTCGATCCGTCGCAGGCGCCTCAGGTAGTCCTCCTTGTTGGCGCTGTAGCCGTACGCCATGGCACCTCCACCTCGACGCGTCAGAGTTACTATACCCCTCCACGGTATATCCGCCGGCGCGCTCATCGAGGAGAAGTCCGAGAAGAAGCAGCCCGGCACCGGCCCTGTCGGCGGCGAGGTGGTGATGGGCTCGCGGAGGTGGGCAGCGGGTGGTCGGGCTCGACGTCTGGGCTCCCGGCGATCTCCGCCTTTAACCCTCACGCCAGTGTGGCTGTGGCGGGCGAACGCGCCGCGGCACGCACGATCGCGTCTGGGTCACGGACCACGCGGGACGACTCCGGGTACCCGTCGCTACTCGCGGATCGCGCCTCGAGCTCTCATCGGACCACGACTTCCCCGGTGAGGAAGTGGACGACGTCGTGGTAGCGGTAGGTGCCCGGCTTGTTGAATCGGACGGCGTAGGACTGCCCGTGGTGCAACAGCCCCGAGCCCCACATGCCGTCGTCCCCGGTGACCGAGTCGACTGCGCCCGTGTCCATGACCCAGACGACCTTGGTACCGGGGCGGACGACGACCTTGGCGGGGTCGAAGCGGCCCTGCGGATGGGCGCTGCTCGCGTCGAGGACGTGTACGGTGACGACCTTGCCGGCAACGGCGCTCGACGAGCAGGCCGAGGCGGCGATCGAGCCTGATGCGACGAGCACGGCGAGGCCGGCGAGGTGGCGCGCTCGGCGGCCTCGCCGCGGCGCGTGCTGGGTGAGCGGTGCCGGGCGAACCGGCAACAGAGCCACCTCGGGCGCCCGCGGCTCGCTCATGGGTTCACGACCACCTCGCCCCGTGCGGTCCGGTCGTTCTCGCAGAAGTAGCGGTAGGTTCCCGGCGCATTGAAGCGGAGCGTGTAGCGCTCACCGTACCGGAGAAAGCGGCTCCCGAAGGTGTTGGCGGCCGAGGTCACCGTGCACACCCGTCGTGGGTCCTCGTTGACCCAGGTCGCCTCCGAGCCGACCGAGAGGCGGAGCACCCCAGGGCGATAGGAGGGGCCGGAGCTGCCCGGGACGACGTGGATGACGGCGACGGGGGTTGCTCGCCCGCAGGACGCGAGGAGCGCGCCCAGCACGACCGCGGCCACCGCCCACCGGATCACCCCGCACCGCACGCCTGGGGCCAGTCGTGCTCGGTGACGCAGACGTTCCCGCCCGGGAGAACCGGGTAGCCCGCCTGCTCCCAGCCGGGAATGCCCTGGTGGAGGACGCGGAGGTCCGCGTTCGTCCAGCCGTGCTGCTTCAAGATCACCGAGGCGGCCGCCGCCTCCTCCCACGGGCAGTCGCAGTAGAGCACGAGGGTCTTGCCCCGGTAACGGTTGAGGTAACGCCAGCCCGTGTAGGCCATGTCGGCGAGGGGCACCCACACATCGTTCGGCATGTGGGCCAAGGCCCGCTCCGCGGCCTCCCGGACGTCGACGAGCACGTAGTTCGGGTTCTTGTGCTCCCAGATCGGGTAGTACTGGCTCAGCTCGATGAACGGGGCGTGCTGGCTCCCGTTGAACTGGTGGAGCTGGTTGCCCTGGGGCGAGCCGACCGCCTGGACCGCGGGAACACCTCGGCCCGGGCCAGATCCAGCGACGACGAGCGGCACGGTCACCGCAGTCGCGACGACCACGACCGCGGCGGCGATCCAGGCTCCAGGACCTTTTGACGGCGGCGTCGCTCGTGTTGGGCCCGGGCTTGCTCGGCGCCGTCCTGGCTGGCGAGGGGCGTGCGGTCGGTGCTTCGTCACTGCGGTTGGTCCTCCTCGGCCGGGCGTCGGAGCATCCGCAGCCCGTTGGCGATGATCAGCACGGCGGTGCCCTCGTTGAGGACCACCCCGGCGGTCAGGTTGAGCAGGCCGGCGAGCGCGGCGGCGACGAGCAGCGCCACGCTCGCCAGGCTCATCACGACGTTCTGGCGAATGTTGCGTTGCGCCCGGCGTGCCAGTCGAAGCGCGGCCGGCAGACGCTCGAGATCGTCGGCCATGAGGGCCACGTCTGCGGTCTCGAGCGCCACGTCGGTGCCGGCGGCCCCCATGGCGATTGCCACGTCGGCTGAGGCGAGCGCCGGGGCGTCGTTGACCCCGTCGCCCACCATGGCGACGGTGCGCTGCGTCGCCCTCAGCTGCTCGATCGCCGCGGTCTTGTCCTCCGGGAGGAGACCGGCCCGGTACTCGTCCAGGCCCAGCTGAGCGGCGAGCGCGGCCGCCACGCGGCGGTTGTCGCCGGTCAGCATGACGAGGTGCCGCATCCCCAGGTCGCGCAGCGCGCCGATGGCGCCCGCGGCCTCGGGACGGGCCGCGTCGGCGATGCCGAGCAGACCGAGCACCCGCGCGTCGTCGGCGACCGTCACCGCCGTGACGCCGGCCGACTCGAGCTCGGCGAGAACGACCTGGGCGGCCTCGGCACCGGGCTGGGCAGGGTCGAGGCGGCCGACCCGAAGCCGGCGACCCTCGACGGTGGCGACGATGCCCACGCCCGGACGGGCACGAGCGTCCTGGGCCGCCGGGACCGCGAGACCACGCTCTCGGGCGGCGTCGAGGACCGCGCGGCCGAGCGGGTGCTCGCTCGAGGACTCGACGCCGGCCGCCAGCGCCAGCAGGTGATCGGCGTCCAAACCGTCGAGTGCGACCGTGCGGACGAGGGCCGGCCGACCCTCGGTCAAGGTGCCGGTCTTGTCGAAGGCGACGGTGTCGATCCGGGCGAGCGCCTCGAGGTAGGCGCCGCCCTTGATCAAGATGCCGTCGCGCGCGGCCCGCGCGATCGAGGTGACGACGGTGACGGGAACCGAGATCACGAGCGCGCAGGAGCACGACACCGACAGCACGACGAGGCCCCGGTAGATCGCGGCGCGCCAGCCGAGACCGAACGACGGGCCGAGGACGGCGACGACAAGAGCCAGGGCGAACATGATCGGCGTGTAGACCGCCCCGAAGCGGTCCGCGAAGCGCTGTGCCCGACCGCGGTGGGCTTGGGCCTCTTCGACCTGGCGGATCACCCGGGCGAGCACGGTGTCCGCGTACGGGGAGGTGACGGTGATCTCGAGGCCGCCGGGGCCGTTGATGGTCCCACCGAAGACCTGCGCGCCGGGGCCGACCTCGATTGGCATCGACTCCCCAGTCACCGGGCTCTGGTCGACCCACGTGGCGCCCGAACGCACCCGGCCGTCGGTGGGGACCCGCTCGCCCGGGCGGGCGAGGACGACGTCACCGGGCGCCAGCGCCTCGACCGGCACCACCTCGCCGCTCCCGTCGTCTCGGCGGCGCACGGCCTCCGGCGGGGCGAGCGCCATCAGGGCCCGGATCGATCCGCGCGCCCGATCGGCGGCGTAGCCCTCCAGCACCTCGCCGAGGCTGAACACCACCACCAGCTCGGCCGCCTCGTCGAGGTGGCCCAAGGCGAGCGCGCCCGCCGTCGCGACCACGAGCAGCACCCCGATCGTCACGCGTCGGGCGCGCAGCGTGACGAGCGCCTGGCGCAGCGGGTAGGCGCCGCCCACGACCACCGCCGCCACGTACAGCGCCTGGCTGGCGGGCACGTCGTGGGCCAGGTGCTCGACGGCGAGACCGATGCCAAGGAGGAGCGCTGCGCCGGCCAGGGCCAGCAGATCGGGACGTCGCCACCATCGCCGCGCTGCGTCGGCGCCCGCCGGTAGCGCTGCGGCCAGGGTCACCCCGCCGGCAGCGGCGGCCTGGCGGATCGCCTCGTCGGAGACCTCGTCGTCTGCGGTGACGATCACGATCCCGGCCGAGTCGAACCGCTGCACGTCCTCGACGCCCCGAAGGCGACGCAGCCCCTCGAGGTCACCGCTGCATGTGCTGCAGCAGGCTGGGTCGAGCCGGTACCGGCGGCGGCTGGCACTCCGGCGGCCCTGGGGCGACGTCGGAGCTCCCCGCTCAGCTCGTCCGACGACGTCGTGCGGGTCATCGAGGGCAGGCATCGCCTGGTCCGACCAGCGTCATGCACAGCCCGGCCTCGATGAGCTGCACGAGGCAGGGATCCTCGATCCGGTAGTAGACGAAGTTGCCATCCCGCCGCGCAGCCAGGATGCGCCGGTCCACGAGTCGCTGGAGCTGGTTGCACACCGCCGAGCTGCGCATGCCCACCTCGGCGGCCAGGTCCTTCACGCAAAGCTCACCTCGTCGGGCGAGCGCATGCAGCAGGCGAAGTCGCGTCCCGTTGCCGAGCAGCGAGAACGTGTCCGCCAGGCGCTCGGCATCGTCCGCCGCCAGCAACGGCCGACGGGCGAGGTCTGCGTAGCCGGGCGCCCCGCTCGGGGCGACAGTAACGCTGAGGGGTGCAGGAGCCATACCCTGGAGGCTAGTACACGAATACACGGACTTGTGAGTTATTGTTGCTCAGCCCACCGCCCGGCGCGGTGCGGCGCGGCGCCACGAATCTCGAGGGGGCTGCTGACAACTGATGACGCGAAGCGGCCCCGTCCCCGACCACACCAGCTGCTGCGTTTGCGTGGTCATCATGGTCGGCTTGGCGCGTTTGCCACCCGTCATGGCCGGCTCGTCGCCCGGCTGTCCGAGTGGTCTGGGTCGTCCCTCGTCATGCTCCGGTCCTGACCTGGTCGACCTGGCGGTGCTCCTCGGCGGACGGCGCCCGTGTTGCGTCGTGCACGAATCCTGGATAAAGTTGACCTAGTCAGTCAGGTATTGGTCCGCTACCCGAGGAGGGCTGCGATGGCGAGCACCACCGAGACCACTTCTGGGCATGCAGGCGCCGCAGGGCAGGTCATCGCCGAGGCGGGACCGCCGAAGACGCTCGAGCGCCTCGCGATCGTCGTTCGCGAGGGTGCCTACGACCGGGTGCTCACCCCGCTCGCCTTCGCCTACCTGGCCGCCGCCAGCGGTGCGCAGGTCGATCTGCTGTTCGTCAACTGGGCGGTGCGAGCGGTCATGCAGGGCGAAGCGG
>JAJYDP010000430.1 GCA_021777365.1 Chloroflexota bacterium
CACGGGGCTGACCGTCGTGGTGCTGGTGAACGACGACACCACCAACCCCGACACGCTCGTGGCGGCCCTGCTGGACGCGGTCGGTGCGGCCGGTGATGGCCGTCCAGGACCGCGCCCCGTGCTGACCGGACCCGTGCCCACTCCCCACCGCCGGACGCCCGGCCGTGGCCGCGCGGTACGACCTCGCCTGCCCGGACTCGCCCTCGGGCTGCTCCTCGCCGGCGCGGTGCTTCCCGCCGGGGCTTCCGCCGCGCGACAGGGAGGGACCGTCGCGACGCCACGGACCATCCCAGCCAGCGTCGAGTGGCGTTCGCCCGATCCGACATTCGCGGGCGCGGCGGTGCCGCTGCCGCACTTCACGCCGATCATCACCGCCCGGCTCACCGCCACCCTCGCGCATCTCCGGAGCGCGAACCACCTGCCGGGCCTGCAGGCAGTCATCCGGTACCCCGACGGCTCCGCGTGGATGGGCCATGCGGGCTTCGGTGACCTCGCCGCCCACCAGGCCATGGGCAACCTGACGCTACTGGACGCCGGCAGTGTCACCAAGACCTTCGTCGCCGCCCTCGTGCTCCAGCTCGCGGGCCAGGGCGTGCTCGGGCTGGACGACCCCATCAGCCGCTGGCTGCCCGGCCTTCCGTACGACACGGGCATCACCATCCGGGAGCTGCTCGACCACACCAGCGGCGTGGACGACGCGTTCAACCACCGGACCCTGCTCGACGCGCTCGGTGCCCACCCGCGGGAGGCCTGGACCGCCGACCAGGTGCTGGCCCATGTCGGGCACCCCCTGTTCGCGCCGGGCCAGGGGTGGTCCTATTCGAACTCCAACTACATCCTGGCGGGCCAGATCGTGGAACGCGCCACGGGGCAGACGCTCGCCTCGCTCCTGAGGCAGCGGTTCTTCGTGCCGCTCCGCCTGACCCACACGTACCTGCAGAGCGAGCAACCGATCATCGGAACCATCGCTCACGGGTACGAGTACACGAGCTACACGACGTGGGGGGTCGACGATCTCTCCGACGGCACGCCGCACCTGCCGTTCACCTCGCTCGGCACGTCCCTCGGCGCCGCGGGGGCGCTCGTCACCACCGCGGACGACCTGGCCCGGTGGGCGCTGTACCTGTACCGCGGCCGGGTCCTGCCGCCCGCGGAGCTCGCGCAGATGCTGGACTTCGGCCTGACCGCCGTATTCCATCCGACGCTGCCCTACGGGCTCGGGGTCCAGCGGCGCAGCCTGAGCGGACGGGGATCGTGGGGCCACGACGGGTCGCTCTCCGGCTACCGTACGGCGATGCGCTACTTCCCCGGCACCGGGGCCTCCATCGCGGTCATGACCAACTCCGACCACGTCGATCCCGACGTCATCGTGAACGCGCTGCTGGACGTGCTCTACCCGCCCCCGACCTAGCGCGCCGCGCGCCGGGAACTCGACTCCAGCCGCGTCAGCCCTGTGTCACCGGGCCGCCCAGTGCAGCCAGCACGTCGGCCGTCGAGCGTACCCGGCCGATCCGCGGGAACAGCGTGCGCACGGTGTGCTCGTGCTCACCCGCGTCCCGGGCCGCCATGGCGTCCTCGACGAAGACCTGCTGGTACCCCCGCTCGTAGGCGTCCCGCGCGGTGCTCTCCACGCCGACGTTGGTCGAGATCCCCGCCAGCACCAGGGTCCCGATCCCGCGCCGTCGCAGCTGCAGGTCGAGCTCGGTGCCGTAGAACGCGCCCCACTGGCGCTTGGTGATGAGGATGTCGCCCGGCATCGGCCCGAGCTCCGGCACGAGCTCCGCCCAGTCGGGCGGGCGCGGTCCCGGGCGCCAGGCCGGCGTGTCGGTGAGGGGCCGCAGGGCATCCCTCCCGTCCTCCGACGGGGTGACACGCACGAGCACAACGGTCCCGCCGGCGGCGCGCAGCGCGCCGGCGATCGCCGCCACGCGCGCCACCACGTCACGCGCGGGATGTGGGCTCGTCGGGGCGTCCACGATGCCGCGCTGCAGGTCGATCGCCACCACCGCCGTCCGCGCCGGTTCGAGAGCGAGGTCCATGCTGCCGTTCCTTTCGCCCGGGCTGCCCGGTTTGCCGGCGACGTTCATCCGGCGCCCCGATCGCGCCGTCGCTCCCGTCGCCGCTCCGTCAGCTCGCCCAGCTGGCGCTCGAAGCCCTGGTCGGACGGCTCGTAGTAGCGCTTGCCGGCGAGCCTGTCGGGGAGGTACTGCTGCTCGACGTCCGCCCCGGGGAAGTCGTGCGGGTACTTGTAGCCCACGCCGATGCCGTGGCTCTTCATGCGAGCGACCGGCGCGTTCCGGAGGTGCAGCGGAACGGGCAGGGGCGCCAGCGCCTCGGCGTCCGCCTTCGCCGCGAAGTACGCGCTCCCCGACCGGTTCGACTTCGGGACGGCCGCCAGGAACGCGGTGGCCTGCGCAAGCGCATATTGGGCCTCCGGGAGCCCGACGTATTCCAGCGCCTGCGACGCGGCCACGGCCACCTGCAGGCCCCGCGGCTCGGCGTTGCCCACGTCCTCGCTGGCCAGGATGATCAGGCGGCGCGCGATGAAGCGCGGGTCCTCACCCGCCACCAGCAGCTCGGCCAGCCAGTACAGCGCGGCGTCCGCGTCGTTGCCCCGCACACTCTTGATGAAGGCGCTGACCGTGTCGTAGTGGCGCTCGCCCACCAGGTCGTATGCGGCCGCCCGCTGCTGCGCGGCCGCCTCGAGGTCCTCGCGGCGCGGGGCCACCCTCCCCTCCCCGTCCCGGATCCCCTGCGCCTCCGCGAGTGCGCTCGTGGCGTCGAGCAGGTTGAGCGCCTGGCGAGCGTCGCCGCCCGACATCTGGACGAGGAGCCCGAGCACATCGTCGGCGAGTGCGACCTGGGCCGCCATGCCGCGGTCGTCGAGGAGCGCCGCCTGGACCACGGTTCGGATCTCGTCGTCGCCGAGCGGCTCGAGCCGGAACACGCGCATCCGGCTCAGCAGCGGCGGGTTCACCGAGAGGTACGCGTTCTCGGTGGTCGCGCCGATCAGCGTCACGGTGCCGTCCTCGACGTGGGGCAGCAGCGCGTCCTGCTGGGCGCGGTTGAAGCGGTGGATCTCGTCGATGAACAGCACGCTCGGAGCACTCGACTCGCCCGACTCCCGGCGCGCACGCGCCTCGGCGATCGCGGCGCGCACGTCGGCCACGCCGCTCATCACCGCCGAGAGCGTGCGGAACTCGGCCCCGGCGGCGGCCGCCATCAGGCGGGCGAGCGTGGTCTTGCCACTCCCCGGCGGCCCCCACAGGATCATGCTGGGCAGCGAGCCGCGGGCCGCGAAGCGTCGGAAGGGGCCCTGCGGCCCGACCAGGTGCGCCTGCCCGACGAACTCGTCGAGAGTCCGCGGGCGCATCCGCGCGGCCAGCGGCTGATGCTCGGCGACCGACGCCACGGCCGGCTGCCCGCCGAGCGGCACGGGTCCCGTGGTGAACAGCGGCGATGAGGACGTCCCGGACTCGGGGCGACGGCGCGGCACGCCCGCAGTGTAGCCCCGGCGGCCGCTACGGGACGAGCTGGAACGACGCCCCCGAGACGGACCGCAGGAGCGAGTAGGGCCGGCGATCGAACGTGGCCACCCGGGCGACCCCCAGGCGCTCGACCAGCGCGACCGTCAGCGCGTCGGCGAGCGAACAGCGCGGATCGACGGCCAGCGTGCGCAGCTCCCTGGCCCGCTCGAGGTCGGCGCGGGTCGGTGCTACCAGGTCGATCGAGCCGTCGATGACCGCACCGAGGAAGGCATCGGCGGCCGTGGGCCCGAGCGCGCGCTGGAGGACGTGTTCGCACTCCGCGAGCGTCACCGCGCCGATGGCGAGCGGATCGGCGACCAGCTCGAACCAGGCGGCCGCGGCGGCGTGGTTGAGGTCGGCACGGTCCGCGGCCGCGACAACCACGCTCACGTCAAGCAGGGCGGTCACCGCCGCGTGGTCCCCATCTCTCGCGCCGCGATCCGCCCGGCGTCGAGGGAGAGCCGGCCGTGGCCGCTCTGCCCGATCGCGATGAAGGAGAGCGCGCCCCGCGGCGTCTCGGACCTGTCCACATAGGCGCCGATCGCCTCGGCGATGAGCGCCGTCTTCGTCCGGCCCGTCGAGCGAGCCAGGCGATCGAGGCGGTCGAGCAGGTCGGCAGGCAGGAGGATGGTCGTCCGCCTGGTGGTCGTCATATGCACGCATATATGCCTCACTGGACGCGGGACGTCAAGCGTCCGTAGGATCGTCGCGCGCGTCCCCGCCGGCGGGGGCCGCGTTCCCGCCCCATGCCATACTGGGAGCACACCGTGGCCATCCTCGAACCGCAGCTCCGCGTACCGGGGCCCACCCCGCTGCCCGACCCCATCCGGGACGCCGGATCGTGGCAGATGGTCAACCACCGCGGTCCCGAGTTCGCAGCCCTGATGGGGCGCGTGGTTCCGGCCCTTCAGCGGGGCTTCCGCACCTCCAACGACGTGCTGCTCGTGGGGGCCTCGGGGACCGGCGGGCTCGAGGCGGCCGTGGTGAACCACCTTTCCCCGGGAGACCCGGTGCTCGCGGTCAGCATC
This sequence comes from Chloroflexota bacterium, assembly GCA_021777365.1. Next base: position 4,556 of record JAJYDP010000430.1, read on the forward strand.
GGCGCGTTCGGTGACCGCTTCGCGAAGATCGCCACGCGCTACGGGGCCGACGTCACGGTGCTCCCGGTCGAGTGGGGACGCGCTGCAGAGCCGGACGCGGCGCGTCAGGCGATCGGGGAGATGCGCGCCAGCGGGCGCGGCCCGGTCGCCGTGTTCCTCACCCACAACGAGACGTCGACCGGCGTCACGAACCCGATCGCGGAGCTGGCCGCAGCCGTACGAGACGAAGCCCCGGATGCGCTGCTCCTGGTCGACGCGATCAGCGGCCTCGGCGCCGTGCCGTTCGAGACGGACGCCTGGGGCCTGGACGTGGTCGTCACCGGCTCCCAGAAGAGCTGGATGGTCGCCCCGGGCCTGACCATGCTCGCCGTGTCCCCGCGCGCCTGGGCCGCCGCCGAGCGGGCGACCATGCCGCGCTTCTACCTGGACCTCAAGGCACACCGCGACGCG
>JAJYDP010000431.1 GCA_021777365.1 Chloroflexota bacterium
GAAGAACGCCTCGAGCGACGCTAGTGTCCCACGCCGCAATGGGCTTGATTCTTGAATCGGTCTGACGTAGTGTCCGGGACATGGCTGCCCATCCCGCGCCTCCGTTGGCTGTTGGCGAGTCCGAAGCTGAAGCCCTCCGCGCGATGACCCGGGCGGGTACGACCGAGCAACGCGCCGTGATGCGCGCCCGGATCATCCTTCGCGCGGCCGAGGGTGCCGCCCATGTCGAGATTGCCGAGGAGCTCGGCGTCAGCGTCCAGACCGTCCTGCTGTGGCGTCGCCGGTTCAAGGAACAGGGGCTCGCCGGGCTTGCCGACGCCCCCCATCCGGGTCGGCCCCGGACGTACGGCCGCGAGGTCCGCGAGCAGATCCTCGCGGCCACGCTGACCCGGCCCGAGGCGACGACCCACTGGAGCCGGGCGAGGCTCGCGAAGCAGGTCGGCGTCTCCCCGTCGACCGTCGGACGCGTGTGGGCGGAGGGTCGTCTCAAGCCGCACCGGGCCGAGACGTTCAAGTACAGCCGGGACCCGCAGCTCACGGCCAAGATCACCGACGTCGTGGGGCTCTATCTCGCGCCGCCCGAGCGGGCCATCGTCCTCTCGGTCGACGAGAAGACCCAGATCCAGGCGCTCGACCGGACCCAGCCGATGCTGCCGCTGCGCCCGGGGCAGGTGGAGCGGCACACCCACGACTACAAGCGCAACGGCACCCTGAGCCTGTTCGCGGCGCTCGAGGTCGCGACCGGGCAGGTGACCAACCAGGCCCGCGAGCGCCATACGGGCGACGACTTCCTCGCGTTCCTGCGGCTGCTCGCCCGCACCTATCCCCGGGGCGAGGTCCACGTCGTGCTCGACAACGTCAGCACCCACAAGACCCCCGACGTCCAGGCGTGGCTGGCGAAGCACCCGCGCTTTCGGTTCCACTTCACCCCGACCAGCGCGTCCTGGATGAACCAGGTCGAGACCTGGTTCGGCATCCTCACCCGCCAGGCGATCCGGCGGGGCAGCTTCGAGAACGTCCGCGTCCTCACCGCCGCCATCGAGCGCTTCACCCGCGAGTGGAACGCCGGCGCGACGCCGTTCACCTGGGTCAAGACCGCCGACGAGATCCTCGCCAGGGCGGTCCGCAAGACCCAAGCTGATTCCGGCGCGCGACACTAGCGACCCTCTCCCCGGGCGCGCGGCGCCAGCTGCTCCAGTGCCCGGCGGACGAAGAGGCCGGCCATCCTGCGCCGGTACCAGTCCGTGGCGATGCCGTCCGTGAACGGGTTGCACTCCCGTGCGGCCGCCACGGACGCGGACGCGATCGCGTCCGCGTTCAGTCCGGATCCGACCAGGATCTGCTCGGCCGCCCGTGCCCGGATGGGATGCGGACCGACGGCACCGAGGGCGATGCGCGCGTCGGCGACCCGCCCCTCGTGCCACCCGAGCCGTACGGCGACGGTCACCACCGCCGGCGTGCTGGCGTGCTTCCGGCCGAGCTTCAGGTATGCCGTCGGACCGCTCCGGATCGGCACCCGGATCTCGACGAGCAGTTCGTCGGCCGCCAGCGCGTTGCTCATGAACCCCGTCAGGAACTCGCCCAGCTGAAGGACGCGCTCGTGCCGCGCGCTGGCCAGCGTCACCGTCGCGTCCAGGGCCAGCAGGGCGACCGCGACGTCGCCACCGGGGGGCGGCGTGAACAGGTTGCCGCCGACGGTCGCCATGTTCCGGACCGACCAGCTAGCCGTGTTCCGGGCCGCCTCCCGGAGCATCGGAACGGCGTCCTGGTCGAGAAGCTGCGTCAGCGTCGCCGTCGCTCCGATCCGCAGCGTGTCGCCTGCGCGCTCGAGCCTGTCGAGGCCGGCCAGCCGCAGACCCATCACCGCATCGGGCAGCGAGATCCCCTCGTTGATGAGCGGCATGGCGACGGTTCCCCCCGCCACGACCAGCAGCTCCGGGCCGTGCCCCTCCAGCAGGCCGAGCGCCTCCGGCAGCGTTCGAGGCAAGAAGTAATCCCTAACGGTCACGCTGGAATCTCCCTGGTCGGCTGATGGCCCTGGCTCGCGTCCGCGGCCGATGGATCGGCCGCCAGTCGTGAATCCAGGTTGTGCAGTCCCTGCCTGATGAGCGACCCGGTCAGCCCCTCCACGAAGCGGGCGTCGAGCCTGGCCAGCGGCCCGGTGATGACGGCCTGGCCCTCGTACTCGACCGCCGTCCCGTCCCCGGACTCGGCGAGCCGGAACGTGGCTTCTCCTATGACCGTGCCCAGCCTGCCCGAGAGCTCGCCCTGGAGCCGGCCTCGGCAGGGCGGGTCGGCGTCGACCAGGCGGACGACGGTCCGGTACGTCCCGACGACGCCGGGGAGACGGAGCGAGATCAGGCCCCGGTATTCCGCGTCGCCGGTCCGCTCGATCTCGCGGCAGCCCGGGATGATCGCGAGGAGGGCATCCGGGTCGCAGATCGCGGCGAACACGACGTCCCGCGGGGCGTCGAGGGTGTGGCTGCCGTGGAGGTTCATGGGATCCAGGCCTCGGGCGCGCCGTTTGCGGGGCCGGCGGGGTTCGAGCCGGCCGCGGGCCGCAGTCCCTGCTCGACGTGATCGAGGTGGTCCAGCATGGCTCGCTCCGCCGCGTCCGGATCGTGCGCGCGCAGCGCGGCGAGGATCCGGCGGTGATCGTGCAGCGAGGCCTCGCGCACCTCGCGGAGACCGCCCGTCCGCTCCCGGCTCACCTTGCCCAGCGTGCTGATGATGCTCATGAACTGCGAGAGCAGGAAGTTGTCCGCCGCCCCGCAGACCGCCTCGTGCAGAACGATGTCCAGGTCGCTGAACCGGTCGGGCTCGTCGATGCTGCACGCCAGCGAGACCAGGAGTTCGTCGAGCGCGGCAGTTTCGCTCTCCGTGATCCGGACGGCGGCAAGCCGCGCATTCCCGCCTTCGACCACCCGCCGGGCCTCGAGCAGCTGGACTAGGGCCACGCTGTCCTTCACGAACACGAAGTCGAGGTGGGCGATCAGCTGCCTCGGCTCCAGGGACGTGATGTAGGTCCCGGCGCCGGGGCGGATGTCGACCACCCGCATGAGCGCGAGCGCACGAAGGGCTTCCCGCACGACCGGCCGGCTGACGTCCATCATGGCGGCCAGGCTGCGCTCCGCCGGCAGCTTGGCTCCGGGTCGCAGCTGCTGATCCCTGATCAGCGCGAGCAGGCGGTTTGCGACCTCCTCGGGGAGCGTGCTCCGCGGGATGACCGTGAACCGACTCTCCCCCGGCGCGTCGGCGGCCACACCGCCCGGGACGGCCTGACCAGGATCCTTGTCCATCAAGACACCGGTGCTCCCCTGAACGTTCGCCCGCGTCATCCTAGACGCTGCTGGTATAGTGGTCAACTGGTAAGGCCACTACAGCGCTGCATGCCACGCACGATCGCACCCCGAGAGGAGGCTTCGACTTGATCGAACGACACCTCACGTTCAACGTCCACCCGGACAAGACGGTCGCGTTCGAGCGGTTCGTCGCCGACGAGTACGGGCCCGCGATGGCGCAGTCGCCGGGTTTCGTGAAGGTCGAGCTCCTGCGCGAGGCGGAGACCCCCACGCGCTACCAGCTGGTGTTCCGCTTCCAGGATTCCGCCACCGCCGCCGGCTGGCGGACCTCGGAGACCCACACGGCCCTGCAGCCCGCGCTCAAGGCGCTGCACGTGGACATGGAGGTCCAGGGGTACGAGGTGGTCGGCTGATCGGCCCGGGGCGGCACGGGCGGGTGGGGCGAGAGGCAAGACGTGGCTGACGAGCGCGTACTCGTTACCGGCGGCACGGGCTGCATCGGCTCCTGGGTGGTCAGGAACCTCGTCCAGGAGGACGTGCCCGTCGTCGTCCTCACGACCGGTCGCCGGTTCGAGCGCCTGAAGCTGATCCTTTCGGATGCGGAGTTCGACAGGATCACCGTCGTGACCGGCGACGTCTCGGACGTAGGGCTCCTCGAGTCGGCAGCGCGACGGCACGGGGTCAACCGGATCATCCACCTGGCGGGCATGCAGCTCCCCTTCTGCGCGGCCGACCCGGTCAGGGGTGCGCAGGTGAACGTCGCCGGCACGATCACGATCTTCGAGCTCGCCAGGCGGCTCGGCATCGAGCGCGTCGTGTACGCGAGCAGCGCCGCCGTGTACGGGCCGAAGAGCCACTACCGCGAGGCCACCCTGGCCGCGGATGCCCCATTCTTCCCGACGTCCCACTACGGCGTCTTCAAGGTCGCCAACGAACAGGGCGCAGGCGTGTACTGGCAGAACGACGGGATCTCGAGCATCGGGCTCCGACCGCATTCCGTGTACGGCCCGGGGCGCGAGCAGGGCATGACGTCCAAGCCGACAGTGGCCATGATAGCGGCGGCGGCCGGGCGCCCCTACCACGTCGGGTTTGGCGGGCGCTACCAGTTCCAGTTCACCGATGACACGGCCAGGGCATTCCTGCGGGCGTCCCGGGCCCCGTTCCAGGGCGCCGCCGTCTACAACGTGGGCGGCAGCACCGTCGGCGTGGACGAGATCGTCGAGCGCATCGAGGCGAACGCGCCCGATGCCCGCGGCCGGATCACCTTCGACGACCGGCCGCTGCCCCTGCCCGAGGCCTTCGACGGTCGCCCGATCGTCGAGGCGCTCGGAACCTGGACGGAAACGCCGCTCGACGAGGGGGTCCGCCGCACGCTGGACTGCTACCGGGCCGCCCTCCGCAACGGGACGCTCGACGATTCGTATCTCGATCGGGTGCTGGCCTGATCTTGGCATCTTGCAGTTGACATTCACGCGTAGGCGCTGCGCCCGAAACGGGTGGTACCCCTGGGTCCTGGTGAACCGCCCTTGCGGATGGGGGAGACCACCCTGACCGCTGGAATAGGGCAGTTCCAGTGTCCATCCGCACCAACCGAGTCGACCGGCGGCGCGCCCGGTGCTGCGCTGTTGCGCCGAGCGCTGGCCGCTGGGCCGGCGTCGGACGCGGAGGGTGAGCCACGAGTTGGGACTTGACCGATGTC
>JAJYDP010000432.1 GCA_021777365.1 Chloroflexota bacterium
CGGTGGGTGTGGCGGAAACCGGCGAGACCGGCATCCACGGGGCCGGGCGTGGGGCGACCCCGGGCCGGTGGGTGTGGCGGAAACCGGCGAGACCGGCATCCACGGGGCCGGGCGTGGGGCGACCCCCGGGCCGGTGGGGTGTGGCGGAAACCGGCGAGATCGGCAGCCACCGGCCGGGCCTGGGGCGACCCCGGGCCGGTGGGGTGTGGTGGAAACCGGCGGGCGGCGCTCCTGACGGATGTCATCGGGCGATCTGCCGGGAGGGATGGCACAATCGACGGGCCGCGTGTCATCGCCCGTCCCGGCAGCTTGTGCCGGGCCAGATCGGAGGTTGCATGCCCGGGATCGACCCGAGCTTTCCCGTAGTTCACTTCGCCGAGCACCGGCTGGCGAATGGATTGCGTGTCATCGTCGCACCCGACCATCTCGCACCAGTGGTCGCGATCAACGTCTGGTACGACGTGGGATCGAAGCACGAGCCTCCTGGCCGGACCGGCTTCGCGCATCTCTTCGAGCACCTGATGTTCCAGGGGTCGCGCCACGTTCGCAAGGCCGAGCACCTCGCGATCGTCGAGGCCGCCGGTGGCGTGGTCAACGGCACCACATACTTCGACCGGACCAACTACTTCGAGACGCTGCCGTCGCATCGCTTCGAGCTCGGGCTCTGGCTCGAGGCGGACCGCATGGCAACCCTGCTGGACGCGGTCAACCAGGAGAACCTGGACAACCAGCGGGACGTGGTGAAGAACGAGAAACGTCAGAGCTACGACAACCGGCCCTACGGTTCGTTCTACGAGCGCCTGCTGGCGGCCGTCATGCCCTCGGACCATCCATACCACCACATCCCGATCGGCTCCACGACGGACCTCGATGCGGCGTCGCTGGAAGACGTGCGGTCCTTCTTCCGCACCTACTACGCGCCCGACAACGCGGTGCTGGCGATCGCCGGCGACGTGGAACCCGACGAGGCGTTCGAGGCCGCGCGGCGCCTGTTCGAGCCGATCCAGCCCAGCCCGGGGATCCCGCCGCTCGGCGATCTCAGCCTCCCGCCGCACATCGGCCACGAGATGCGCGAGGAGATCCCCGACCGGGTGCCGCTGGTGCGGGTGCACTTCGGGTACCGTACGCCACCGTTCGGCACGCCCGCCTTCGACGCGCTGGAGGTGGCGACGCAGATCGCGGCCGGAGGCCAGGGGAGCCGCCTGTACCGGCGGCTCGTCCGGGAGCTCCGCATCGCCCAGGACGTCGTGCTGTTCATGCTGCCGCTGGTCGAGGGCGCGTCGGTGCTCGCCGGGTGGGCGACCGTGCGGCCGGAGAGCGACGCGGCGACCGTCGAGGCCGCGTTCCGCCTGGAGATGGAGCGGCTGGCCAGCGAGCCGGTGACGGGCGACGAGCTGGCGCGGGCCCGGGCGCTGATCGAGTCGGAGGAGCTCGCCGCGCTCGGGCGGGTCGACGAGGTCGCGGACCGGCTCGCCATGTACGCGACCCTGTTCGACCGTCCCGGGATGGTGAACGAGCAGCTCGACCGGTACCTGGCCGTCGACGCACCGGCGATCCACCGGGTGATGGCCGAGGTCGTCCGCCCTGACAACGTCGCGATGCTCACGTACGTCCCGGCGGGCGGCACGGATCGGGAGGCGGCGGAGTGACCGGCCCGGCCTCCGCCCCGGAACGACCCCACGCGGCGGGGAGCCTGGACGTTCTCGACGTCCGCCCTCTTCCCGGGCAGCCGCGCGCGTATCACTTCCCGGGTTTCACCCGCACCGTTCTTCCCAACGGGCTCACGGTGCTGGCCTCGCACCTGCCCGGTCGTCCCTTGCTGACGGCGCAGCTCCTGCTCGAGGGTGGCGCCGGGGCCGAGGATCCCGCGCGCGCCGGGGTCACAGTCCTCACCGCAGAGACGCTGGCCGAGGGGACCGCGCACCACGACGCCATCGGCCTCATCGAGGCGGCGGAGCGACTGGGCGCCGGAATCCAGGCGGGGGCCGGATGGGAGACCACGGTCGGAACGGTCGACGTCCCGCGCCGGAACCTGGCGACTGCGCTCGACCTGCTGGCCGAGGTGATGCTCACGCCGACCTTCCCCGACGAGGAGGTCGTCCGGCTGCGCGACGAGCGCGTCAACGACCTGCTGCAGGCACGCGCCGATCCGCGGCGGCGCGCCGAGCGGGCGTTCGCAGCCACGATCTATGCCGCGAGCTCGCCGTTCGCGCGCCCGGCCGCGGGGACCGAGGAGACGGTTCCCGCCCTCGACCGCGACGCACTCGCCGCCCGCTACCTGGAACTGCTGGACCCCCGGCGGGCCACGTTCCTCCTCGCCGGCGACGTCGAGGGCATCCCGGTGGCGGACCTGGTCGGCGAGCGGTTCGGCGGGTGGACCGCACTCGGCCAGCTGCGCAACGTCGTGCCGCTCGATGCCGCTCCCCACCCGGCGGGCCGCCGGGTCGTGATCGTCGACCGGCCGGGCTCGCCGCAGACCGAGGTCAGGATCGGCCACGTCGGGCTGTCCAGGCACATCCCCGACTACCACGCCGTCGTGGTGATGGGCGCGATCCTGGGCGGTCTGTTCGACTCCCGCCTGCAGCGGCTGCTCCGGGAGGAACGCGGCTACACGTACGCGGTGCACGCCGGCTTCGATCTCCGCCGCGTCCCGGGCCCGTTCGCGGTGCGGATGGCGGTACAGACGGAGGTCACGATGCCCGCGGTCCGTGACGCGCTCGACGTGCTCGCCCGGCTGCCGGCCGAACCGCCGACCGCGCAGGAGCTCGACGCGGCTCGCGACTTCCTGATCGGCGTCTTCCCGCTGCGATTCGAGTCCGCGTCGCAGGTCGTGGCCGCGATCGGGGGGCTGGTCTCGCTCGGTCTGCCGGACGACGAGCTGGATCGCTACCGACCGGCCATCGCAGCGGTGACCGGCGAGGAAGTCCTCGCCGCCGCTGCCCACGTGCGCGCGGCCGACGCGAGCGTGGTGCTGGTGGGCGACGCGGCGCGCATCGAGCCGGGACTCCGCGAGGTGCTCGGCCCGGTGGAGATCGTGCGCGACCCGCTCCTGCCGGAGGCATAGACGGCAACCCGGCTGCCGGCGCTTCGGTCGCCGGACTACCGGCGCTTTCTGGCGGGCGTCTTCGTCTCCAACGTCGGCTCCTGGATGCAGACCACCGCGCTGGGATGGCTCGTGCTCGCGATCACGAACTCGCCGGCACTGCTGGGCGTGGTGTCGGCGGCGTCCACCGCGCCGGTGCTGCTCCTGTCGCTGTACGCGGGAGTGCTGGCCGACCGGATCGACCGGCGGAAGCTGCTCTCGGGCAGCCAGGTCGCGCAGGGCCTCTTCGCCGCCATGCTCGCCGTCCTGACCATGGCCCACGTGATCGTGTTCTGGCAGATCGCGCTCATGGCGCTGCTGGCGGGCACCGCGCAGGCCCTCGGCAGCCCGGCCTTCCAGGCCATCGTGCCCGCCCTGGTCGGCCGGGAGGCGGTGGGCAACGCGATCGCGCTGAACAGTGCCCAGTTCAACCTGAGCCGCGTCATCGGGCCGGTGGTTGCGGGCGTGCTGGTGGGACTCGTTGGGGAGGCGACGAGCTTCTGGCTCAACGCGGTGAGCTTCGGCGCCGTGGTCTACGTCCTGACCACGATCCGGATGCCGCCCGACGCGGCGCTCGACCGTGCCGAGCAGAGCATGTGGGGGCACCTGGTGGACGGCCTGGAATACGTGCGGCGGCGCCGGGAGCTGCTCTACCTGCTCGTGCTCGCGGCCGTGCCGACCGTCTTCCTGCTGCCGTACCTGACACTGCTGCCCGTGTTCGCCCGCGACGTGCTGTCCATCGGGGCGCCGGGCCTCGGCCTGCTCACCGCGGCCATGGGGACGGGGGCGCTGCTGGGGGCCCTGGCCGTGGCGGTCCTCAGGCCGGGTGGCGGCGATGGGCGGCTCATGCTCGGCGGGCTCGCGGTGATGGGATTGGGCGTCGTGGCGTTCGCGCTGTCCCGGTCGACCGCGTTCTCATGCCTGGCCCTCGCGGTCACCGGGGCGGCGCAGGTCTGGTACTTCACCAGCGCCAACACTCTCGTGCAGCTGCTGTCGCCGGGCCGGCTGCGCGGACGAATCCTGAGCCTGTACGTCCTGACGTCGTTCGGGGTGATGCCGATCGGCAGCCTGGGGGCCGGCACGCTCGCCCAGCTGCTCGGGGCCCCGACAACGCTCGTCATCGGGGCCGGGATCGCCGCGATCTGCGGGGGCGCCGCGGTGGTGGCGTGCCCCGAGCTGTGGTCGCTGCACGGAACGGTGCTCCTCCCTCGCCGCGAGGCGACCTGACCCCCGACGCCCGTCGGGCGCCTGCAACCTTTCTCGCGCGCCGCGCCTCAAGGGGTATGTGCGGGATCGCTCAGGGCGGCCGGCACCGACCAGGGCCGCGCGACGCGGCATCCAGGCGAGGACCAGACCAGGCGAGGATCAGGACCATGCATCTGCCCGACGGACTTCGAATCATTCGCGGCGCCGCGGTCGCGACCGCCGCCGCCCTGGTGGTCGGTGGCGCCGCGTTCGCGGCCCAGACCGTGGTGGCTCCCGCGCCGGCGACGACGCTCTCGCACTCCGAGGGCGCGCCGACGGGTCCCGGCGCGGGTTCCACCCTCCGCCTCCGGTTGTCCCGGGTGGCGGTCGAGGGCGCCGACCCGACCGAGACGGCCGATCCCACCGAGACGGCCGATCCCACCGAGACGCCACGGGCGGCCGAGACGCCTGATCCCACCGAGACGGCCGATCCCATCGAGACGGCCGATCCCTCCGAGACGCCACGGGCGGCCGAGACGCCTGAGCCCGCCCAGACGCCTGACGCCACCGAGCACCCCGAGGGAGGCGACGGCGGCACGTCACCCACGGGCGCGCCCTCGAGCGGCGATGGATCGGGCGATGGCTCCGGGAGCCAGGGCGGCAACTAGAGGGGAACGTCCGCTACGATCGGCGGCGTGGACGATCGCGCCGTCGTC
>JAJYDP010000433.1 GCA_021777365.1 Chloroflexota bacterium
GCCAGCTCGAACGCCTCGAGGCCGACTGGCTGTTGCTCCGCGATTCCCCGACCCATCCCGTGCAGGTCGCCCTGCGGGGTCACCTGCACGCCTTCCATGCGCTGCTGGGCGCACACCTGGAGCAGGAGGAGCAGGTGCTGCTCCCGCTCATCGACGCGGACCGCGGGGCGCAGGAACGTCGGGCAGCGGAGGGGGGCCCGGGGGAGCGTCGGGCAGAGGAGCCGCCCGTGGCCGGCGGCGCGTCCTCGGAGGCGGTCGGCCCGGTGGCTCAGGCTGGCCCGGCGGGTCGGACGCCAGGCCCGGTCGGCCGAGGCTGATCCGTCCACCAGTCGGACGATGGGCCAGTCGGGCGGCACGGCGCGTTCGGCCCGGCCACCCGAGCACGCGGGAGCCCACATGCTCCCCCGGGTGTACGCTCCCTGGCCTCGCTGGATGACGGAGGTCTGCCGAGTGACACCTGCCCCACGTGCCGTCCCCGCGCGCGGCAGACCCTTCATGCGCCGCTCCCTGCTCGCCGTGGCGGCAGCCCTGATGCTGGTGCTGGCCGCGTGCTCCGCCGGAGGAACCGCGTCGCCCGCACCGGCGGCGTCGGGCCCGTCCTACGAGGTGCGGGTCGCGTCGATCGGCGGGCTGGGGTCGGTGCTCGTGGACGGGACGGGGTACGCCCTCTACGCGTACCAGCCCGACGGACAGGCGGGCCGGTCCACCTGCTACGGGCTGTGCGCCATCAACTGGCCCCCGCTCGTGCTGCCGGCGGGCGTGACGCTGCCGACGTCGGGCCCCGGCGTGCGCGCCGACCTGCTCGGCACGACCACCCGCACCGACGGAAGCCGCCAGGTCACGTACGCGGGCCGGCCCCTGTACCGCTGGGCGCTCGACACCCGGCCGGGCGAGGCCCTGGGCCAGGCCGTGGACGCGCAGGGCGGCTGGTGGTACACGGTCGACGCCGACGGCGCGCTGCACACGCAGTAGCGGGGGCAACCCGCACCACGAAGGAGACGATCAGGGTGGCCACGATCCCGGCCGAGCTGGCAGACCTGCTGCAGACCAACGTGCTGGCGCATGTCTCGCTGACCCAGGCGGACGGCTCGCTCGTCGCCCACGTCATGTGGGTCGACTACGACGGCGAGCACGTGCTGACCAGCTCGCCCAAGACGTCCTACAAGAGCCGGGCCTGGCGGGCGCGTCCCCAGGTGGCGGTCTCGGTGGTCGATCCGGCCAACCCGGGGCGGCGACTCTCGATCAGCGGGCGGGTCACAGCGATCCGCGACGACGAGGGGCTGGCCTTCATCAACCGGCTCTCCCGCCGGTACAGCGGGGCGCCCTACCCGCGCACCGACCCGCGCGAGGTCTTCGTCATCAGCGTGGACCGGGTGCGCGGCTTCGGCGGGTGGCGCTGACCCTGCGCCTCGCGCGCCGACCCAGCGCGCGGTGCCGCTTGAGCGGCAGCCCGCCTGGAGATGCGCGCGTGTCGGAGGGGACGCGCGTGTCGGCGGCTCCACGCAACCGTGAACCAGAGCACCGCCTCGGCTGATGACGCAGCGCCCGCCGCCAGCGGGCCGCTCGGCAGACGCGGCAGGGAGCGCGCCGCGGCACACTGGTGCCGCACAACCAGGGGAGGTGGTCACGGATGGGCGCGGGCAGGGAGACCCGCCGCAAGGCCGAGCGCCATGCCGCCCAGGTGCTGGCCGCCATGGAGCGCAGACGCCAGGAGGAAGCGCGACACGACGCCCCGGGCGGCGGCGATGGTGCCTCGGTGCCCGAGCCACCGACCGAGCGACCGGCCCCGCCACGTCGCGAGGGGCAGCCCGACCATGGTCGGGCGCCACTGATCCGCCGAGACCGACCGGGTCCGTGATCGCTGCGTCGGGCGGGCCAGGCTACGCCTCCGCGTCTCCGCTCGCCACGCGGAAACGCTGGGCCAGCACCCGCAGGGCGGTCACATCGTCGGCGCCGACGCCCTCCGCCCACGGCTGGTACTCGCGGGGTGCGCCCCGGAGGTCACGGGCGTAGACGCGCCAGACGTGATCGACCGGGTCGTACACGGGCGGAAGCACCACCCAGCCCGCCGGGAGGGCGGCATAGACCAGGCCCCAGGCGGCGTCGCGCGCGGCCTCCCGCGCGTCCTCGCTCACCGCGTGAGTGTACGCAGGCTGCGGCGGCCCCGAATCGACGGGCCCGGCGCAGTCAGCCGTTCGGCCTGGACCTGTGCTGCGTAAGCAGTTCGCGGGCCTCTTCTTCCGTGAGGCGTCCGATGTCCTCCCCGCTCAACCCACAGTCATTGTGGAGCGCGACCCTCAGCCAGTCAGGAAGCGACGTGGGGGCCGGCTGTGGTTGGGGGCTCGACCGGGTCACGGGCCTCTTCGTCCGAAGCGCATCCCAGAACTCCTCCTCGGATACCTTGAGCTGGTCGGCGAGGATCGCCTTGAAGCGCTCTGGGCTCATCGTCTTCTTCCCGGCGAACGACGTGTGAGAGCGAAGGGTCTCGCCATTTGGCAGGACCTTCTCGTGGAAGTCGTGGCCGGTGCTTCGATCCAGGCCCCAGCCGTCGATCTTGAGGAATGCTTCGATCTCGTCGAAGGTGGGGGTCTTCACTGAGCCAAAGGCTCGCCGACGGGCGCCTCCGTCAACATGGCCCGACGCTCCTCGGGCGAGGAGATGGCGAACCGCATGAGGACCCCGGCATGTGAGGCGCGCGAGGTGTATGCATACCGAGCCGGGTTCTGGAAGTAGGAAGCGGCGTAAACCTCCAGCTCGGTCAGCAGATCCTCGGCTGCCTCGTCGTACGTGTCGCCGAACCCAAGCACGCCCAGGTCGGGGACGCGCAGCGTCACCTCACCCTCGTCGTAGACGACTTCCACGTCGAGTCGTTGGTCCGCCAGCATGCGGGCGAGATCCTCTCGCCGCACCAGCAGCATCTGCTCCTTGCCGCGATGGCGTGACACGAGATGGGGGCGGTGCTCGTGGTAGACGTCCGTCATGAGATCGGACAGCTGCGCCTTCGCCGCGGAGAAGTCGGTAGAGAGAAGGGCATCGCTCATAGGCCGACAGTAGGTCATTTGGTCAGATTGGTCAAGTTCCTGTACGCGTTCGGCACCTCCGTTACACCTCGACCCCGGGGTGCTCGGTCCTCCAGCACGCCAGATACTCGGCGGGCGTCAGATAGCCCAGGGCCCGGTGGGGGCGGACGATGTTGTAGGTCTCCTCCCAGGCGAGGAGCGCAGGCCGCAGCCCGGCGAGGTCGGGTTCGGCGTCGGTGATCTCGTAGAACTCCTCGGTGTGGGTGCGGTTCGCGCGCTCGACCGCGCCGTTGAGCTTGGGGCTGCGGGGCGGCAGGGTGAAGAGCGCGATCCCGCGCCTGGCGCAGGCGGCCTCGAACTCGGCCATGAACTCACTCCCGTTGTCGACGCTGAGGGCCCGGACCTCGAACGGCATCCGCGCGGCGAGCGCATCGAGGATCGCGACCGCCGAGCGGGCGCTCGCGGTGGAGCCCAGCTCGAGGACGTCCCAGCGCGAGACGACATCGCGCGCGGTGAACTGCTTCAGCACGAGCCCCGCCACCGGCCGCACGTCGAGGGTGTCGACCTGGACCAGATCGCCCGGCTGCGCGGCGACGAAGCCGGCCGGCTTGCGCACCGCGTGGGGACGGCGCCACCCCGGGTGACGGGTGCCGATCCGGCGCCGCGGTTCGCGCAGCTCGCCCGTGGCGCGCAGCCGATCGAGGATGCGGCCCACCATCGAGACCGACAGCGCGAGGCCCTCCCGGCGCAGCAGGACGGCCAGCTTGTCCTTGCCCCAGCGGGGGTATTGCTGCCGCAGCCGGCGCACCGCGACGAGCTCGCCCAGGGTCCAGCTCGGTCGGCGCCGACGGACCGGTCGGCTGGGCCGGTCCTCCAGGGTCTCGAGCCGATGGCGATCGAACCGCGCCAGCCAGCGGTACACCGTGGGGCGCGAGTAGCCGAAGTGGCGGGCGGTGCGGCTGACGTTCGCCCCATGGGCGCGGTGCCAGTCCAGCATGGCCAGGCGCGCCTGGGCCTGGCGGGAGAGCGGCGGCGCCGCGGCCGAGGCGATCGGCAGGCGCAGCACCCGGTTGTGGGCGTTGGTCCCTTGGGGATGGGCGCGCTGGCGCCTAGACTTCCACACCGAGAGTCCTCCTGCTGCTGATGTCTGACACCACCAGCGTAGCGAGGGCTCTCACCCCGTCTTCAGGCCTGTCCGCGCCTCACCCCGCGTCCAGCTCCGGTGTCACGGACGTATCTGGACGCGCTCAGTTGTGCGGTAGAACAGACTCGACACCCGGCCGGGCGAGGCCCTGGGCCAGGCCGTGGACGCGCAGGGCGGCTGGTGGTACACGGTCGACGCCGACGGAGCGCTGCACACGCACTGAGGCGCGACCGCCCGGATCAACGCGCACTTGGCCCCGGCGGGGCGGCCCCGAGCCGCCCGCCCTGAAGCTGCCTACATGCCGAGGTACGTGATCGTGAAGCTGAGCGACCCCACGTTGTCGGGGTAGTAGGTGTCGTTGACGGCGAGGGTGATAGCGCCGCTCGCCGAGACCGTGGCGGTGTACGCGTGGGCGGGGTTGAAGGCGCCCCAGTCGATGCAGGCGCCGTTGACGAACAGGCGGCCCCAGCAGGCGCCGAGCCCCGGCCAGCCCTCCTGGACCAGCGGCCACGGCTCGGTGGTCCCGTTGGCCCCGTTGTTGTACTGGGCGTCCACGAGTCCGAACGGCGTGTTCAGCCACTCCCCGCTGACCGCGATGCGGAACTGGCCGCTCAGGCCGCTCGGGAGCGTCACCGTGGTGCCGCTCGGCGAGGCCGAGTCCACCGTGCCCGATGCGACCATCGGGTTCACCAGGTAGACGCACACGGTGTAGGGGTTCGACCCGATGAAGTACCCGGACGTCGGGGTGCCCCCGATGCTCGCCTCGCTGTTCGAGAACGTGAACGGCGTCGTCACGAGCCCGCCCGGGCTGCAGGC
>JAJYDP010000434.1 GCA_021777365.1 Chloroflexota bacterium
CCTCGGGCGTCGGAACCGGATCGTCACGCTCGAGATCACGTCGTGCTCGTTCCCGATGCCCGGGAGCTCCGGCACATCGTCGAGGTCGAGCACGGCCAGGCGGATGCGCCGCTCGTCGGGACGCAGGTACGCCGGTCCCTCCGGCACGTGCCCCGCCCGGGTCGCGGCCCCGGCCTCCTCCTCAACCTCATCCGGCTCCGGCGGGAAGCCGGGACCCCGGATGACGCCCGAGCGGATCGCCAGGCCGCAGAGGGCACAGCTCACCTCGTCGCCGCCGGGTCCGCGGGTCCAGGTCGTATAGCCTAGCCAGGCCGCCGCCCCGCAGCTCGGACACGCGATCTCGCGTGGGTGGTCGTCCATCACCGTCTCCTCAAAGCCGTCCGCCTGGCGCGTCGGCGCGCCGTCCCTCCCGGTTGTCGGCGGAACGCGCACGGCGTCAAGCGGGGGAGGGGGGTGCCCCGCCTGCGGCGGCGGGTGCGGACGAGCCGCTGCCTTGACCCGAGCGGCGGGCCTTCCCAGGCTCCCCCCGTGGACGCTCGACGACGGCGGAACGCGGGCATGGCTGCGGCCCGACGGCGGCTGCGGGCGGCCCGCGAGCGTGCGCGGCGGGCGGCGGTGCCGCTCCCCGTGCTGCGGCCGCTGGGCGAGATCCTTCGGGCGCGCTGGCAGGGGGCGCGGCGGCATTGGAGCCGCTGGCGCCTCGCCTTCCTCGCCGTCGTGCTGCTCGAGGCGTGGTACGCGCGGGGCGACCCGGCGTCCCGCGTGGCGCTCGCCGCCTGGCTCCTGGCGGGCTCGCTCGCCTGGGGCGGCGCCTCGCTCGCCGAGGCAGACCTCGCCGCCCGACGGGCCGCGCACGGGCGGAGCAGCGCGCCCGCCGTGCGGGGCTGGCGCCTGGCCGGGACGCTGGGCGCCATGGACCCCGACCTGCTCCTGGCGCTCGACCTGACGCTCTACCTGCACGACACCGCGGAGGTCGTCGCCCGGCCCCGGCGTGGGCATCGCGCAGGGACGCGGATCACCTATGCCGTGGGCCTGCGCGAGCTGGCCCGCCGATGGGCACGCAGCCGCGGGCTCCCGGTGCGGCGCGGCGACGCCGTGGCGCGGCAGCTTGTGGCGGTCGGGGTCATCCGCGAGGTCACGCTCAGCCAGGCGCGCGCCTGGCGCCTCGGCTATGCCAGCGCGCCCGAGGCGCTCCGCGCGCTCGAGCGTGCCACCGGGCGGCCGATGGTCGCGTGGGAGCTCGGGCGGGACCCGGACTGGACAGCGACCCAGGATCCGCCGAGCAGGCTCGCCTGACCGGTCCGCCACGCTCGTCTGCGGCGGGCGCGAGGCCGCGCCCGCGAGGGCACGCACCCGCACGGTCAGATTGCGCCGGTGGGGATCGCCCGTGGGAGCGACCGCTCCGCCGCTACGCGGCGGCGGAGCGGATGTGGAAGAGGGAGCCGCGCCTGACCGGATACTCGGGCAGGAGCTCGGCCAGCTGCAGCTCGGTGTGGTACAGGCGCAGGAGCACGGCGTCGGTGCCCGTCGTGTGCAGGAACTCCCAGACGTCGTTCGCCTCAAGCAGGCGGCACGTGTCGCACGTCTCGTGCCGGTCGTGCCCCGTGAGATACCACGCGGTCCGGACCCAGCCGATGACCCTATCGATGGACAGGCAGGTGCCGTCCTCCAGCTCGGCGTCGAACAGGCGCCGCCCGAGATGATCCAGGTCCACCCCGGCACTGTCGGGCGCCATGCGCCGGGCGATGGCGGTCTTGTGCGCGATGTCGGCCAGCCGGGCGGCCCAGCGCGCCGGGTCCTCCGCCTCGGCGATGACGCCCGCGGCCACCTTCGTGGCCCAGCGGTCGGGCCAGCGGATCTTGTGCCCCGTCCGGCGGTGGAACCCGGACTCGAGGACGAGCGTGCGCGTCACGGCCATGCGCGCCCCGACGGGCACGTCGAGGAGCACCAGCTCCCCATCGATGGGCATCTGCAGCGTGGGCATCGGAGATCTCCTTTGGCTCGGCTTCGGCGCGCCAGCGGCGCGGAAGGGGAAGAGAACGGGGAAGAGGAAGCGGAAGAGCTTCCGCTTTCCCTTCCCCTCTTCTCTTACGTCGATTCCCGTTGCTGTCAAGCCCCGGGGGGCCCCAACGTGCGCAACGCCTTCTGCCGGGTTGGTCCGTCACGGGTTTGCCTGCGGCACCCCTGTCGGCACGGACGCGCTGGGCAGGCGCTGGCGTGCGGTCGTGCGTGTCCTACCGTCCCTCATCGCGTCGCGGCAGCTCGCGCGCATCGTGCAGGTAGCGCGCCCGGAAGGCGGCGTAGTCGGCCTCGCGCACGCGATAGGAGCGGCGGCCGCCCGCGTCGTAGGCGACCGCCACGAGGCGGCCGAGCTCCACCTGGCGCAGCACCCAGCGAGCGGTGTAGCCGGTCTCCGCGGCGATCGCGGCCAGCGAGTAGAGGCGGGGCATGGCGTCGGTCCTCGGAGCCGGGTCGGCGGGCCCGGGACGGCGACCCGACGGGCGTCGCACCGAACCCTGGTCGGGCCAACCTGACGGTCAAGCGAGCGCCTCTGGACCGGCCGCGAATGATGCGAACGCCGCGCATGTTGGGCATGGACGGCACGCACGACCTCGACAGGGCAGCCCGCGTGCGCTTCCGTACGGGGCGATCACCCGCAGGGAGCGCACCGATGGCCAAGCCTGCTCGACCGGAGCCGGACCGCCGCACGCGGCGCTGGCTCGAGGCCCACCGCATCGAGGTGCGCGGCCTCACGCTCGCCGACCACATCGGATCGGAGCGGGCCACCCGCGAGGTGGCAAGCCTGGCCGCCATGCTGCGCGCCCCCGACCAGGTGCTGGCGGCGGGGGGATCGCTCGTCCGCGCCTGCCTCCTCACCGGGCCTCCGGGGGTCGGGAAGACCAACCTCGCGCGGATCCTCGCCGCGCTGCTCGGCGACGCCGTCCCCTACTACGAGTGCACGGCCGCCGAACTCAGCGGGGGCCTCGTGACGCGCCTGGCCCGCCACTTCGCCGCGCACCCGCAGCCCGCGGTGGTTTATGTCGACGAGATCGACGCCGTGGCGCTCGAGCGCGGCGCGCGGGTCCACGACCGGCGCTCGCGCGCCGTCCTGTACGCGTTGCTCAGTGCGCTGGACGGGCTCCGGGACGGCGGCCGGGTGTTCTGGCTGGCGTCGACCAACACGC
Source organism: Chloroflexota bacterium (assembly GCA_021777365.1). The sequence goes on from JAJYDP010000434.1 coordinate 3,186, forward strand.
ACCCGGACCTGCTCGATCGCTCGCTCCTGCGGGCGGGACGCTTCGGCTCCAAGGTCATCCGCGTCGAGCTGCCCACGCGGCAGGAGCGCCGCGATCTCTTCGCCTACCTGCTGGCGCGCCGGGCGCTCGCCGAACCGATCGACGTGGAGCGGGCCGCCGAGCTGACGCGGGGACGCTCGGGCGCCGATCTCGTCGCCGCCCTCGACGACGGGCTCGCCAGGGCGATTGCCGACGGGGTGGAGGGCGGGCTCACCTGGCGCCACCTCGAAGAGGCCCTGCGGCTGCACGGGGAGATCGACGAGGTCCCTCCGCTGAGCCTGGCCCAGCGGCGCCGCCAGGCGATTCACGAATCAGCGCACCTGGTGGTCGGCCTGGAGACCCTCGGCCCGGGGGCCATCACCGCGGTGAGCCTCGGGGACCACCGCGGGGCCCGCACCGAGGTGGGTCCCGACGACGGCTCGCGGCAGGACCTCTCCGACGAGGAACTCCTGGCGCGCGTCGCGGTGTTGCTGGCCGGCGGGCTCGGGGAACAGCTGTTTCTGGGCTCCGGATCACAGGGCGGCACCAGCGACACGGCCCAGGCCACCGCGCTGCTCCTCGCGCGCACCGAGGCGGGCGCGGATCCCGCCTGGGGCGGTCTCTCGATCGAGCCGTTCGTGCGCGAGGCCGGGCCGGCGCTCCTCGATGCCCGGGCCGCCGCGGTGCGGTTCGCGCTCGATGTCCAGGCCGAGCGGGCCCGCACGATTCTGGAGCGCCGGCGCGAGGCGGTGCTGGCGTTCGCCGACCTGCTGCTGCGCGAGCACACCCTCGCCGGCGGGAGGCTCGCGGACGCCGTGCGGGCGCTCCCGGCGGAGTCCGAGGAAGGGGCGGCCTAGATGGCGCTCCTCCGGGTCGGCGTCTGGTTCGGGCTCGCCGCGCTCTTCGCGCTCGCCGTGCTGCTGGCCCTGGCGGCCACTCTCGTGGCCGCCGGCACCTGGGCGCTGCTGCGGGCGCTCGCCCGGGTGACCCCCCTCGGGCGCCCCTGACCCATGGATCCCTACCAGGTCCTGGAGGTGTCGCGCGATGCGGATGGCGCCGCGGTGCGCCGCGCCTATCACCGCCTGGCGCGCCGTCGGCACCCCGATGTCGGCGGCACCACCGCCGCGATGCGGGAGCTCAACGCCGCGTACGCGAGCGTCACCGCGGCCCGTCGCCGGGCGACGGACCCGAGGGCACCGGCCGGCCAGCGTCCGGACCATCCGCCGGCCGGTGCCGGGCGAGCGGCTGCAGCGGGGGCCCGCCGCCCGGTCATGCTGCCGCAGGGGTGGCTCCGGCGGTGGCTGACCGGCACGCGGTCCGGGCAGTGGGTCGTCACCCTGGCGCTCGGCCTCGCCGTCCACGCGGTGGCGCTCTGGTCGGCGCCCGCGTGGGCCGAGCCGCGGATCCTCGAGCTGCTGGCGCTCCTCCTCGCGGTGCGCCTGCAGGCGCAAGTCACGCCGGCCGGGCGCACGTTCGCGCCCCCGCGTGATCTCCGCGCGGCGGCCCTCACCGCGCTGCGCACCGCCGGCTCGATCGCCGGCCGGTGGTGACGCGTGGCACCGGATTGTGTGAGCGCCCTCTGGACCGCAGGCGGTCCTCACCGAGCATCCCGCACCGCTCAGGAACGGGCGGTCCCTGTCGCAGCGCGGAGCCACCCAGATGCCCCGATCCACCACCAGTCCTCACGTGCCGGAGACGCCGGCGGGAACCCCTGAACGCGCGCGTCGACCGCAGCGGTTCCTGGTCGTTGTTGC
>JAJYDP010000435.1 GCA_021777365.1 Chloroflexota bacterium
CAAGCTTGATCCTCGAACAGGAGCCATCACCATGATGCTCGCACGTCTGCGCGGCGCTGCCATCGGCGCAATGGCCGTGCTTCTCCTGAGTGGGGCAGGGGTTGCCTTCGCCAACTCCCCCACCCCGACCCAGTCCATCGCCCAGACACCGGTCGTCGCGGCCCAGCCGGCAACCGGCGGGTCGACCGCCACCGGCCAGCAGGTCGATGTCCAGCAAGGCGACCAGACCGCTCCGGATGCGGCCGGCACGGCAGCCGAGGTGGCCGGGGCCGAGGCACCCGAGACGGCGGCTGAGGCGGCCCGCGGCGCTGCCGAGGCGGCCGGGACCGAGACCGACGGTCCGGGCGGGCACGCCGATGCCGCCGGAAGCAACGTCGACTACCAGTTCCAGGGCGAGCAGTGACGGCTCGCTCCCGGTAGACCGTCGGCGCGACGGTCCGGCAGCCGGGTGGGGCGATCGGTGGCACGACCGGTGGCCCCACCCCACGTTTGGACCAGCGTGCCCCCTTCAGTCGTCCACGACACCGGCAGCCATGGCGGCCTCTCGGGCATCCCCGCTGGCACCGAGCCGGACAGTCAGCCCCATGCGTTCGAGCATGTGCAGCATGTCGGGGCCCATGTGATGTGCCAGGACGGTCTGGACGCCCTGCTCCCGCAGGAAGCGGGCCACCCGGGCGTGGTGCCCGCCCTCGGTGCCCCGGTCGTGGAGGTCGTCCCACGCGACGTCGACCTCCCGCCAGCTTGCCAGGGCACCATCCTCCACGTCGGCGATCGCGACGCGGGCCGCTCGTCCCCAGCGCGGGTCGATCCGTCCATCGCCCGTCACGGGCACGCACAACAGCATGGACCGACCTCCTCGTTGGATCGTATCGGGGACTGGTGGGGCAACGCCGGTGCCGGTCACCCATGCGTCGCGCTCCGGCGGCCGGTAGCGCCCCATTCTGCCCCGGGGACAGCAAACCGGCTGGGTGCCGCTCCGCTCCGCGTAGCGGGCGGCTCAGCCGCGCGTTCCTCCCACCAGGTCGCCCGCCGCCTGCGCCGCCGCCTGGCCCTGTGCGACGCAGTCCGGGATGCCGACCCCGCGGTACGGTGCGCCGGCCGGCAGCAGGCCCGGCACGCCGTCGAGGCCGGCGAAGATCCTGGCCACCCGATCGAGGTGCCCCACCGTGTACTGCGGCATCTGGCCCGCCAGCCTGGCGAGGCGCACGAGCACCGGGGCGCCGCGTGCGCCCAGGGTCGTGGCCACGTCGCGGATCGCGGCGGCCACCACGGCCTCGTCCGCCATCCCGGCCGCCCGGCCGCTGCGGGAGCCGATGAACGCGCGGAGGAGCACCATGCCGTCCGGTGCCCGGTCTGGCCACTTCGACGAGCTGATGGTGCAGGCGTCGATCGACAGCGGCTCCCCGGCCGCCACGAGGAAGCCGTGCCCGACCGGCGGTGCCGGGAACTGCTCCGCCCGGTACCCCAGCGAGACCACCGCGGTGGTTCCGTGCGGGATCGTCCGGATGCCGTCGGCCGCGGCCGGCGCCACGCCGTCGAGCAGCCGTGCCGCCTCCGGCCCCGGGACCGTCAGGATCGTGGCATCGGGACGCAGCATCTCGCCGGTCTCGAGGTGCGCCTCGACCGAGACTCCGCGGCGCTCCAGGCGGGCGACCGGCGTCCGCAGGCGGAGGTCGACGTCGGGGGACCGACCGAGTGCATCCACCAGCGCGCCGACCAGTTGCCCGGTGCCGCCGGCCAGCGTCACGAACGGCGACTCCCCGCCCGACCGCCGCGCGCGGCCAGCCGCGAGGCTCGCCAGGAAGAGGCTGCGGTGGGCGCGTTCGGCATCGCGGAGCTGCGGCACCACCGCCAGCAGGCTGAGGTCGTCGATCGAGGTCCCGTAGACCCCGCCGAGCAACGGGCCCGCCAGCCGGTCCACCAGCGCGGGGCCCAGGCGGCGGCGCAGATGGACGCCCACCCCGACATCGTTCGCCAGCCCGTCACGGGGCAGAACCAGGTCCAGCCCCATGCGGAGCTTCTGGAACGGCGAGAACAGCGGCGTGGTCACGAACGGGCGCAGGCTGGTCGGGAGCACGAGCCCCATCTCCTGCGGCAGCGGCACGAACCGGCCGCCGGTGCGGATGTGCACCACGCGCGGGGCGACCGGCCGCACCATCGCGTCGGCGAGCCCGAGCTCACGGACGAGCTGCAGCGCCGCCGGCCGGTAGCTGACGAACGAGTCGGGCCCCGATTCGACCAGGAACCCGTCCGTCCGCTCGGTCCGGATCTTGCCGCCCAGCCGGTCCGACGCCTCGACCAGCGTGACCGGGATCCCGGACCTCGCAAGGGCATCCGCCGCCGCCAGCCCGGTGATCCCGCCCCCGATCACCAGCACGCGCATCGCACCGGCCCGTCAGTCGTGCGCCGGGTCCAGGGGCGGCACGTACGGGCACAGGGGATCGGTCTCCAGGTAGTCCCCCGTCCATGCGTAGGCCCGCGCCCGTGAGCCCCCGCAGATCGACACGTAGGAGCAGCGGCCGCAGCGTCCCTTGAAGGTGGAGACGTCGCGCAGGCTCGAGAAGACAGGATGAGTCCGGTATACCGTCGCGAGGTGGTCCGTCCGGACGTTCCCCACGGCGAGGGGCAGGAACCCCGACGGCGAGATCGCACCGTCGTGGGCCACGAAGATGATCCCGTTCCCGTCGCGGACGCCAAAGCCGCGGCCGACCGGCGTCGCGGCGATGGCGGCGTCGTCGAGCCCCTCGGCCTGCATCCGGCGGATCGCCACGCGGCGGTAGTGGGTGGCCTCCGTCGTCTTGATCGCGAACGGGGCGTCCCGCGCAAGGTCGTACAGCCAGTGGTTGAGCCGCTCCGACTCCGCGGGCGAGATCTCCCGCAGGCCGTTCCCGCGGCCCACCCCGATGAGGAAGAAGAGGCTCCAGCGGATGATCCCGAGCCGGCGCATCAGCGCGTAGGTCGCGGGCAGGTCGGGCAGCGTCTCGTCGGTCACCAGGGTGTTGATCTGCAGGGGCAGACCGACCTGGTGGGCCCAGTCGACCGCCCGCTCCGTCATCTCGAAGGTGCCCGGCACCCCCCGGAACCCGTCGTGGCGGGCCGCATCCGAGCCGTCGATGCTGAGCGACATGGTCTGGATCCCTGCCGCCTTCAACCCCGCGAGCCGATCCAGGGTCATGTCGGGGGTCACCGCGGGGGCGAGCGACGCGCCGATGCCGCGTGCGGTCGCGGCCTCCACCAGCTCCTCGAGGTCCGGGCGGCGGAGGGGGTCACCGCCGGTGAACACCACGTGCGGGTACGGGCGTCCGAAGGCGGTGATGTCGTCGAGCAGCCGCCGGCCCTCGTCCGTGCTCAGCTCGTCGGGGCTCCGCTCCGGCTGCGCGGTTGCCCGGCAGTGGCGGCACGCGAGACCGCACGCCAGCGTGGTCTCCCAGTAGACCAGCATGGGTGCCCGCCCGAAGACGTACCCGTCCGGGTGGACGGCCCCCACGGCCGGGGGGTGCGCGCGGGGCGCGGACGCGGGCGCGCCGTTGCTGGGCGCGTGCGGATCGGCGACGGTGGCATGCGCAGACTGCGGGATGTCCATGATGGCCTCGGTTGGCGGTCGACTCGCTCAGCGGGTGGTCGACGGCAGGGGGATGGGATAGGAAAGCGCGTCGACGGCGACATCGGCAAGCCCGGCGATGAACGTGGGGTCGTCGTTCATCGAGCGGGCCCGCTCGAGCCGCATGCCCACGGACTGGGCGACGGCGCGAGCCTCGATGTCGATGTCGTACAGGACCTCGAGATGATCGGCCACGAAGCCGACGGGGCACACGACCACCTGTGTCACGCCCTCGGCGGCGACACGGCGGATCTCGTCGCGGAGCTCCGGGCCCAGCCAGGCCTCACCCGTGCGGCCCGCGCTCTGGAACGCCACCAGGTACGTCGCGAGCCCGACGCGCCGGGCCACCAGGGCGGCCGTGGCGGCCACCTCGTCCGGGTAGCGATCGCCCTCGGCCACCACGCGCGCCGGGAGGCTGTGGGCGGTGAAGATGACCACCGAAGCGGTCGAATCGGGCACGCGGGCCAGCGCCTCCGAGGTCGCCGCGGCGAGCGCTTCGACGAGGCGCGGCTGATCGTGCCACGACTCCACGAACGTCACGTGGGGAGCCGAGTCGCCGAGCGACGCTATCGCCCGCTCCACGGCCAGGCGGTATCCCGCCGCGCTGGACGAGCGCTGGGGGGCGAGCGCGATCGCCACCAGCCGCTCGACACCGTCTGCGGCCGTGCGCTCGACGGTCGTGCCGATCCGCGGTTCGATGTGGCGCATGCCGGCATACACCGGGACGGCGGCGCCGCGCGCGGCGAGCTCGGCTTCGAGGCTCGCGCGCTGCCGTTCGACGATCCCGGACAGCGGGGATCCGCCGCCGATGGCCCGGTAGCGACCCAGCAGCTCGTCGAGCAGCACGGGGGTCGGTGGGACGCCGCGGCGGATGTCCGTGTAGTACGCCTCGACCTGATCGAGACGCGCGGGGCCGCCGTACGCCATCAGCAGCACGGCGGCATGGACGAACTGTGGACCGGTAGGGGACACGGCAACCTCCGGTCGACATTGTGCAACGGCAGCGGAACCCGCGGGTTTTCCGGGTCCCCAGGGGGACACCCGCACCCGGCGCCCGGCCCATCGGAGCCGGGCTATCCAGCCCGCGCGCACCGGGGGCCGGCCGTCGTCGTGCGCCGGGGCTCGTCGTCCGCGAGCAGGCAGAGGCTCGTCAGTGGCCGGCGTGGACCGGAGCCTTCACCGGTCCTGCGCAGGCCACCAGCTCGGACGCGGCGGCCGCGAGTCCCGCACCGATCCACAGCGCCCGATCCACGCCCGCCGATCGGATCACGAGCCGGTCGCCGTCGGCCGCGACCCCCCGCAGCGTGTGGCGGGGAACGGCGAGCAGCTCGGGGCTCGCCGCCGGACCGCAAG
>JAJYDP010000436.1 GCA_021777365.1 Chloroflexota bacterium
AGGCGCGCGAGCCGCTGCATCTTCAGCTCTGCGTAGTGGCGGTCGCGATCGGAGACGTCGAGGTTCTTGCCTTTGACGGTCGTTCGCACGGCTGACCTCCTTGCCGCGATTCTACCGCCCGACCTGTGCCCCTCCGATGGTCCGGAAGGGGCCGAAGTTGGGCCGGAAGTCACGCCTCGAGCGCTACCCCGCGCCGCTCGAGGTAGACCCCCCGGTGAAACTCGCGTCCGGCGACGATCGCGTCCGCCAGAGCGTCACGGTCGGGAGGACCTCGGTCCAGTGCCCGTGGATGGACGTGTTGCGCCGGGCGTTTAGGTCGATCAGTCTCGCGGGAGCCGGCACCGAGCCGACCTTGTCAGTGGTCAGTGTCGCAACCACGGACCTGATGACGGTGGCCTCCTCGCCCTCGCCCGCTCTCCGATGGAAGCCCGTGCGGACCAGTTCCACGGCGTCGGCGATGTGGAAGATGGCCGACACCACGCCGTCGAAATGGTTGTCGAACTCGCCTTCGGTGATGTCCTCCCGGGCAATAGCGGCTGCGGCGCCGTCCATACGCTTGGCAGACCGCGACATCAGATCCCGGGCGACGTTCCGCGTCACGCCGGACAGCTGGGCCATGTCAGATCTGCCCGAAGAGCCGGACGCCTGCAAGAGCGGCCATGACATGCGCGTCGCCTGACTGGCGCCCACCTTCAAGTTCTTCGGGACTGAGCACGAACGCGTCCACCCGTCGCTCGAGCCGCTCGCCAATCGCACTGACAGCCTCGCGCACAGCCGCCTTGTTCCGGAAATCTCCGACGAGGAGAAGGTCGATGTCGCTCCTCGGGGTTCCCCTTCCCGGCTCTGCCATCGAGCCGTAGAGATAGGCGGCCATGGCACGCTCGCTACCGAGCGCCGCGGCGACTGGGAGGTCGACCAGGGCGGCCAGGTAGGCCGACGGGTAGTAGGGGCTTGAGACATCCGGGGCGAAGACGTCGTGATCGCCGACTCTGGTGCGCCTTACGATGCCGCGTCTCTCGAGTGTACGGAGCGCAGAAGCGACGATCTGGCGCGGCAGGTTGCTGGCACGGGCCAGCTCGCCAAGCCGCAACGGTAGTCGACCGTGGAGCATCAGGGCGCTATTCACCTGGCCCACGCTGTGCGCGAACACGGCCTTGCCCTCAGGCAATGTCATCAAGCTTGTGACAGGCGTCATAGTGTCTATGACGAGCATCGGTTGTCAAGCCGGCCGGCGGTGGTCGTGTTCGTCGCTCTTGAAGACGCATGTCAGGCGTGGGCCTCACCGCTCGCGCGCGACCGCCAGCCCCGCCACACAGCGTGCCCCCGCCGCGTACAGGGCCGCTGCGCAGGCCGCCAGCGTGGAGCCGGTGGTGACGATGTCGTCGACCAGCACCACCTCGCGGCCGTGGACCGCGGCGCGATGCTCAGGTCGGCACTCGAAGGCATGGCCCACGTTCGCGGCCCGCTTCGCGCGGCCCAGCCGGTACTGGGCGGCCGTGGCCTCCACGCGGCGAAGCGCGGGCACCATGGGCAGGCCGAGTCCGCGCGCCGCGGCACGGGCCAGCAGCACCGCCTGATCGTAGCCACGCGACCGGAAGCGGTCGGCGTGGATCGGGACCGGTATCAGCAGCTCCCCGACGATGCCAGCACGGCGCCACCGACGCGCGAGCACGCTGCCCAGCGGTTCCACCACCCGCCGATCGCCGTCGTACTTCAGCGCGAGCAGGGCCGCTCGCACCGGTCCGGTGAACGCTGCGCACCACTCGAGCTGCACGAGCCCCTCGGGAAGCTCGGCCGGGAGCCCGACCGGCACGCCCGGCGGCTCGTCCAGCCGGCGCTCCAGCGGAAGCAGGCAGCGCGCGCAGATCGGCGCGCCCTCGCGCCCGCAGCCGGGGCAGCGCGGCGGCAGGACGAGGTCGAGGAGCGCGCTCATGCCGCGCATGCTCGCCGCCGGCCCTCAACCGGCGCTTACCCGCCGGGGATCCCTACACGATGCGCGCCACTGCGTCAGGCGGTCACGACGGTCAGGCCGAGCACGCGGGCCGTCTGTGCCTGGCGCAGGTCGGAGGTCAGGAAGCCCGCTCCGGGCGCGGAGACCCGTTGCATGGCCAGGGCGCTCGAATCGACGCAGGTGCTCACGCGCCCCGATCCTCGGCCAATACGTCGAGGACCCGCCTGGAGGCTCGTGCCAGGTGCACCGGACCCAGCGGCGCGTTCGTCCCGGGTCTGATCCAGCCGGCACGGACCCCGTCCTCGATGCGTGCGTGACCCGGCACCGGGCCGAGCACCGCCTTCGGCCGGCCGCGGTCGGTGACCCGCAGGACCTCGCCCCGCTCCGCCCGCTCCAGGTACTCGGAGAGGCGCTGCTTCAGCTCCCTGATCCCGACGTCACCCATGTGCACACATTACGACAAACTGACGCGGCCGGACCGTTGACGACCCGGCGCGTCGGCCGGTAGTCTTGCGTGGGGCGGGGTGCGAGAAGATCCCGCCGGAAGGCGAGGGTTACTGGCCAACTTTAGTGCCGGGTCAATCTCCATCGTGCACCGACCAGCGGCGCCGCCGAGCGGCCCGGGCGGTGCTTTTTCATTTCCAGGCCGCATCGCGCTGAGCGACACTGCGGAGACCGTGCAGGCCCGGAGAGCGTCTCGTGGCCGGTAGCGGGCGGCAGCGTTCCGATGCGCTGATCGTCGCGGCGTTGATGAGCGGTGCCACCGTCTCGCATGCGGCGCTCCGCGCCGGAGTCAGCGAGCGGACAGTCCGGCGTCGCCTGGCCGAGGCGGAGTTCCAAGCCCGGCTCAAGGCGGCGCAAGCCGAGCACGTGGCAGGGACCGCGCGGGTGTTAGTGGGCACCACCACCGAGGCGACCGCCCACCTCCTGGAGCTCATGCGCGTAGCGCCGCCCGCGGTCAGGCTGGGAGCGGCGCGGACGATCTTCGAGCTGGCAGGGAAGTGGCGCCTCGAAGTCGAGCTCGAGGAGCGGCTCGCGGCCCTCGAGCAGGCCGTCGCCGAGCTCCAACCCGCGCGTTAGATGTCGCGACTCCGGAGCCGGCTGGCGCGACTGGAGGCGCAGGTCGCGTTGGCGCGCGCTGCGCGGGTGGCCCGGCTCGACAGCCGACCGGCGGTGCTGCGCCCGGCGACCACCGCCGAGTTCGCCGAGAAGTACCGCCACTTCGGGTTGGACACCCCGTGGTTCCATCGCATCTGGTACGAGGCGATGGACGCGGGCCAGAAGCGGGTCTTCGTCCTCGCGCCGCGCCAGCACGGCAAGTCGAGCGCCATCCTGACCTATGTGCTGCGCCGCCTGTGCGAGAACCACCACCTGCGGGTCGGCATCATCAGCCAGACTGGCGCGCTGGCGAAGCACTTTCTGGGCGAGATCAAGTACGAGCTTGAGTCCAACGCGAAGCTGATCGACCAGTACGCCCCGCGCGACCCCGAGACGAAAGCGATCCGCCCGTTCCGCGGCGACACGTGGACCGAGCACCAGATCGTGCTCTCGGACGCCCGGGAAGGCGAGCACGGGATCAGCGGCAAGGACGTCTCCGTGTTCAGCGTCGGCCGTGGCGGGCAGATCACCGGCTACCACTGCGACCTGCTGGTGGTGGACGACTTGGAGACGAAGGAAGCGACCGACTCCGACACCGTGCGGCAGGGCACCCGCGAGTGGTGGGCCCGCGAGGTCGAGCCGGTGCTGGCGCCCGGTGGCCAACTCATTGGGACCGGCACCAGAAAGCATTTCGACGATGTTTACGCGTACTGGCTTCGGCCCGACTCGGGCTGGGAAGTCGTGGACGTCGTGAAGTCCGTCTTCCGCCCCGACGGCTCGCCGATCTGGCCCGAGATGTGGTCGCTCGAAGCGCTGGCCGCGCGCAAGGCGCAGATGGACGAGACCGACCTGCTCGGCTGGCCGCAGGAGTTCCTGAACGAGCCGCGCCCGGCGGCGACGCAGATGTTCTTCCCGGAGCGCTGGCCCACGTTCAGCAAGGCGCCGTGGGGCCTGTCGATCTTCCAGTACTGGGATCTCGCCATCAGCGAGCGGGCCGCGGCGGACTACACGGTGGGATGGACGATCGGGGTGGACGGCGGCAACAACGTCTACCTGCTGGAGCGCCGCAAGGGCCACTGGGACTTCAACCGCACGCTGGCCGAGATCGAGTCGATGGGCACCGCGTGGTCGGCCGCCGGGCTGCAGGCGGTGGGCATCGAGGAGGTCGCCTATCAGGCCGCCGCGGTGCAGGAGGCGCTGCGCCGCACGATGCTGCCGATCGTGCCCGACAAGATCGGACGCGGCGACAAGGACAAGGTCGCCCGGGCCCGCCTGCTCGAAGCGCGTGCCGCGGGCGGCAAGGTGCTCCGCCCGGTCGAGGCGTCGTGGTGGATCGACTTCGCCGCCGAGGCGCTGTACTTCCCGGCCGGAGCGCACGACGACCAGATCGACGCGCTGGGAGGCGCGGTGAAGCTGGCCGGTGCGTCCACCGAGTCGATCAGCTGGCAGTACAACATGTGGACCTGCACCAAGTGCGGCCGGATGTTCTCGTGGGAGAAGGGCCGCCCGTGCCCGCAGTGCGGCACCCGGGCGCCCGAGACGTACGAGAACCCCGAACTGGCGTCCTACGGCGGTCACATGTCGATGGAGCCGTCCTACAGCGCCCCCGGGTCGGTGGGGCCAGCGCCCAGCGCCATCATGGACCCCCCGCCGTCGAGCGGGCTGAACCCATGGGGCGTGTGGACCTGCGAGAAGTGCGGCCACATGTTCATGTGGGAGAAGGGGCGCCGCTGCCCGAAGTGCGGCACCAAGTCGCCCGAGTCGTTCGACCACCCCGAGTAGGGCGAGCCGCCCTAGGTGGCTGGTGTCAAACGGGTCGTCTGAGGCGGCCGATCCGATGGTCGGGGCGCCATCCGCGCCAGCCCAGCTGATGATCGGCAAGGTAGCTCGGCCGGGCCGT
>JAJYDP010000437.1 GCA_021777365.1 Chloroflexota bacterium
TCGACGCCCAGGGACGGCTGGTGTGGGCGATCCACCTGCGCGATATCGCCTACCCGTCCGACGCCCAGCTCCTGCCCAACGGGAACGTGCTGGTGGTCGACTACTCCACGCCCGGACAGATCGAGGAGGTCACGCCCGCGGGGCGGGTCGTCTGGCGCTACGACGTGCGCAGCGGGCCCGGGATGCTCTCGAACCCGTCGCTGGCGGTGCGCCTCTCCAACGGGAACATCGCGGTCACCAATGACTTCGGCCAGACGGTCGACGTGATCGACCCGGCCACGCACCGAATCGTCTGGCAGTACGGCCACCTGGGGATCCCGGGCACGGCCGCCGACCACCTGTACAACCCGGACGGCCTGGATCCCGTCCCCGCCTCGACCGCCGCGCTGCTCGCGACCCTCGGGGGCAGTACGGGGGCCACGGCGCCCTGAAGTCCGGCCGGCCGGACCCGGGGCCGACCGATCACCCGGGCCTGGTCTCGCCCGACTCGGCCAGCGCCCTCGCCCAGCTGACCGACATGCTCGCACCGCCCGCCGGAGAGGTTCCGATCCGCCAGCGACCCCCGGAAGCCCTGACGATGGCGTCGGCGATGGCCAGGCCCAGCCCGGCGCCGCCCGGCGTGTCGGTCGCCCGGTGGAAGCGGTCGAAGATACGAATCCGCTCATCGGGCGGGATCCCGGGCCCGGAATCGTCCACCGTCACCCTGACCCGCGTGCCGTCGTGGGTCACGGACACGTCGACCGAGCCGCCCTCGGGCGAGTAGCGGCAGGCGTTGTCGAGCAGCACGCCCAGGAGCCGGTCCAGCCACTCGGGAGGCACCGCGATGACGCTGGATCCGGGCGCCGGGTGGACCCGGAGCGACAGTCGCCGGGTCTCCGCGACGACCCCGAATCGGTCCGCGGTCTGGGCGGCCAGCACGCCGGCATCCACGGGTTCCGCCTTCGGCTGCCCCTGGGCGGCGTCGAAGCGGGCCAGCCAGAGCATGTCGTCAACCAGCCGCCGGATGCGCTTGTTCTCGTGGTCCACGCGCTGGAAGGCGGTGCGGTACCACGTCTCGGAGCGGTCCTGCGACAGCGCCAGGCTGGTCTGTGCCTCGATCACCGAGAGCGGGGTGCGCAGCTCGTGCGAGGCGTCGGCGGTGAACTCGAGCTGGCGCTGCCGGGCGCGCTCGATCGGGGCGGCCACGCGGCGTCCGATGCCCACGGCGCCGAGGAACACCAGCAGCAACAGGATCGGGCCGATGATCGCCTCGGCGACGATGACGGTCGACTGGGCCTGCGAGACGCTCTCCATGGTCTGGCCCACGACCACGTACTGGCCACCGGCCGCGGCCCCCGTGATGCGCACCTCGGCGTTGTTGATCGCGACGGTCCGTGGCGTGCTCACCGTCCGGTAGGCGGCCGGCAGCACCGCGTTGGAGGTGTTGCAGGTGACATCGCCGTCCGCGTGGACGGTCCACACGATGACGGGGGGACCGAACGGCCGCTCCGGCGGAGGTGCCCCGAAGCCCGCGGTCTGTGGCGGCGGCTCGCGGCCGATCTGCGCAAGGGACATCGCGAGCCGCCCGTCGATCTGGGCGGTCAGCGTGCGGGTGACGATCAGCACCACCGCCGCGGCCACCACGAGATACGCCACGCCCACCACCGCCGCGGCGGAGAGGGCCACGCGGATCGAGGTCGCCCGGACGTCCTGGCCCCGCCGACCCTCGCGACGTCCGCGGAGGCTCAGCCGGCCGGGCACGTTCACATCGGCTCCAGGCGGTAGCCCGCGCCGCGGACCGTGACGATCCGCACGCCGGCGGCCGGCAGCTTCGCGCGCAGGCGGCTCAGCTGGACGTCGATGGCGTTGGAGCCGAGCGGGTCGGTCTCGTCGCGCCACGCGTGCTCCGCGATCGCCTTGCGGTCCACGACCGCGGGCGAGCGGCGCATCAGCAGCTCGAGGATGTTGTACTCCGTGGTGGTCAGGTTCAGCGGCCGCCCGCCGACGGTGATCTCGCGGCGCACCGGGTCGAGCGCGAGGGCGCCGCGTTCCACGACCGGGCCGTCCACGCCCCGGGGGCGGCGCTGGAGCGCCCGGATTCGGGCCAGCAGCTCGCCGAAATCGAAGGGCTTCACCAGGTAGTCGTCCGCGCCGGCGTCCAGTCCCCGGATCCGGTCGGGGGGCGCGTCGCGCGCGGTGAGCATCAGGAGCGCGGTGGGGCGGTCGTGGCTGCGCGCCCAGGCGACCACGTCGATCCCCGGTGCGCCGGGCATGCGCCAGTCGATGATGGCCACGTCGTACTCGTAGAACCTGAGCTGCAGGATGGCGTCGTCGCCGCGCTCCACGGCGTCCACCTGGTAGCCCTGGTCCTGGAGGCCCTCGACCAGCACCTCGCGCAGCCCGGGATCGTCCTCGGCCACGAGGATCCGCACGGTGTCAGGGCCTCCGGCGCGGGCCGGCGGGCGTGACCCGGCGGCGGGCATCAGGTTCCGCATGCATGGCGTCCCATTATCTGCGCGGCTCTCGGGGACCGGGGTGGCGGTGACACCCGCGCAGTCTCGACCCGCCCGCCTTTCGGATCGATTACGGCGCCCCTGATACGGTGGTGCCTCGCTGGAGAGGGTTACGCCTCGCTGGAGACCGGGGCCTCACCCGGCTACGCCGTCGGCCAGCGTTCCTCGAACACGACCTGCTCGCGCGGCAGTCGCGCCTGTCCCGGAGCCGACTTGGGCCGGCGCGCCGCGTCGGTCGGGTGACCCACGGCAACCAGGGTCCGCACGAACCGATCGGCCGGGAGCCCGAGGAGCTCACCGACCCCGTCCCGAACGTCGGGACGGATCCAGGCGACCCCCGCGCCGAGGCCGAGCATCGACGCGGCGATGAGCATCCGTTCCGCGGCGCGGCCGTCGTCGAACGCGCGGGAGATCGCCCGGTCGTGATCCACTGGAATCGCGATCGCGATGGCGACCGGCGCGGTCTGCAGGGGACGAGTCTGCGGCAGGCCCGCCGCCGCGATCCGGCGCAGGGTCTCCGGGCTGCGGATCACGATGAACCGCCAGGGCTGCTCGTTGTTGCTGCTGCCCGACCACCGCGCGACCTCGGTGATCGCCTCGAGGGCGGCCTGGTCGGGGGGATCGCCGGTGAATTCGCGGTACTGCCGGGTACGGACCAGGGGACGCACTCGTTCGGCGGAAGAGATCGGCTGGGGGCGCGGTGCTTCAGGAGTCGGCTGTGTCATCGCCTCACGCTAGCAGAGGAGGCAATGCGCTCACGTTCGCGGCGTCCACGGCCCCGGCGCCGAGATGGGCGACCCTGACATCCTCGCGAGGGCGACATCCCCGCGAGAACGGCCGTTCGGGGCCCCCTCGGCGTGGCAGGTGTACCGTCGCGACCGATGGAGCAGCCCGTGAACGGCGACTCGCCGCCAGCCCGCGCCCGGCGATCCCTGATGGCGGGGTTCGCCGCGACCGGTGCCGTCCTGGTGCTGCTGGCGGCCGCCCTGTGGGCTGCGCCCGGCAGTCCAGGTGACCACGGGGGTGCGAATCCCTCGGGCGCGGGTCGCGCCGGCACGGGACCGGTCGGCGCCGGGGTCCTCCCCCCGCGCGCGAGCCCGGTGGGCCTCCTCCCGCCATCGTCGGCCGCATCGCCCGCCGCGTCGATTCCGTCGGCCGCCCCGCCCTCGCAGACCTCCTCGCCGACCTCCACGCCGACCCCGGTGCCCCTCTCGTCGGCGCCGATCCTGCCGGCCGGGTCGTTCGCCCAGTACAACCTCCCGGCTCCGTGGGTGGGCGGCACCTCGCCGTGGGCCAACGTCTGGGTCTACACGCCGGCCGGGTATCGGACGTCGTCGCCCACGCGCTACCCCGTCCTCTACGAGGTGCCCTGGGGAGGGGACGGCTGGGAGAGCGGGATCCACGTCCGCGAGCTCCTCGACGCGCTGATCGCCGACGGCACCCTGCCCCCGTCGCTGATGGTGTTCATCAACCAGGCCCGCGGCCCGTACCGGCCGAGCGAGTGCGCAGATTCCGCGGACGGCCGCGAGCACTTCGACTCATACGTCGCGCAGACGGTGGTCCCCTGGGTCGACGCGCACTTCCGTACCCTGCGCACACCCCTCGCCCGCACCCTCGTCGGCTTCTCGCAGGGCGGCTACTGCGCGCCCACCCTCCTGTTCCACCATCCCGACCTGTTCGCCAACGCCGTCTCGTTCAGCGGGTACTTCGTGGCCGGTGTCTGGAGCCCCGACACCCGCCTGGCCTACCTGCCGTTCGGCGGCAACGCGACGCTGATCGCCGACGATTCGCCGGACGTCCTGGCCGGACGGCTGCCCTCCTCGGTTCGGGCGCGCCTGTTCCTGGTCCTTGTCGGCACCGCGGGCGAGGCCTTCTACGGCCCGCAGCTGCGGTCGTTCTCGGGCGCGCTCACGGTCGGCGGGTACCGGTTCGTGGTGCTGGACAGCCCCGTCGGCCACTCCTGGCGGCAGGTGCGTCTCACCTTCGCGGCGGCCATGGCGGCCGTGACGCAGCACCAGGCGCAGGCGGGCCTCGTCATGCCGCGCGGCTGAGCAGCGGCGATCAGCCTGAGCAGCGCCGATCAGGCTGCCCGCAGGCGGGCCAGCCACGCATGGACGCGCCCCGACGGCAGCAGCGTCTCGAGCGTCTCGTGGTCGATGGACTCCACCGACCAGCCCACCCGGAACGCCCGGCGCAGCGCATCCTGCCGCACCCGCTCGGGCCCGTAGCCGAACGGGTTCCGGTCGCTCCAGCAGAGCAGGAAGCAGCGGCCGCCCGGCGCGATGGCGGCGCGCAGGCTCGTCGCGTACGTTTCCCGATCGGCGGGCTGCAGCGTGTGGAACAGGCCCACGTCCAGGATCGTGTCGAACGCGTGGCCGAGCCGCGCCACGAGCTCCGGCAGCCGGAGCGCATCCCACTCGAGGAACGTGGCCGCTGCGGGCCCGAGACCCC
>JAJYDP010000438.1 GCA_021777365.1 Chloroflexota bacterium
ACAGGTCGCGCAGCGAGGCGTGGCTCTCGGCGAAGCAACGCCCGACGGTGGCGAGGTCGTCCGCCGCCAGCGCGTCGACCGTCTCCCGGACCCGCTCGTTCTCGCGGACCACGTGCTCGCAGCGCCGGCGGGTCTCGTCGTCGAGCCGGTCGCGGACCGACTCGAGCATCCCGGGCGTCACGTCGCGGAGGGCGTGGATCGAGGAGTTCGCGGTGTGCAGCACGGCGACGGCCGCCTCGCACTGTGCGCGCCGGGCGTTGTACTGGGAGGCGCTCAGGCGCCGGGGGGATCCGGTGTCGCACACCACCAGCCCGCACCGGTCCAGCGGCAGCGGCACCGGACGCCAGTCGAGCGTGCGGCAGTCGAGCAGGATCGCGCTGCCCGCCTGCCCCAGCGATTCCGCGGCCTGGTCCATCAGCCCGCAGTTGACGCCCACGTAGGCGTTCTCCGCGCGCTGGCAGATGCGCGCCAGCGTCATCCCGTCGACGGCTCCGCCGGCGGGCTCGGTGAGGGCCCACGCGGACGCGAGCTCGAGCGCGGCCGACGACGACAGCCCGGCCGACGCCGGGATCGTGCTGGCGAGCAGTCCGCGGAACCCGCGCGTCGGCACGCCGGCCTCGCGCAGGGCCCAGGCAGTGCCGGCGACGTAGTCTATCCAGGTTCCGGTCCGCGGCCCGATCGCGTCGAGATCGAACCCGGCCCGCTCGCCCGTCTCGGCCAGGACGATTTCGACCCGCCGGTCCCGGGCCGGAGCCAGCGCGATGCGCAGCTCCAGGTCGATCGCGGCCGGCAGGACGAAGCCCTCGTTGTAGTCGGTGTGCTCGCCGATCAGGTTGACGCGTCCCGGAGCCCTCACGACCCGCACGGCGCCGGGATCCGCGCGCGCCAGCGGCTCGATTTCGGCCAGTGCCCGCCGGAGCGTGCCGGGATCGGCCGGATCGACCGGGATCGGGGCCAGGCGGTGGTGCCGTGCGCCCTGCCCGGAGGCCGGGTCGCTCGATACAGGCCCGGTCTCCGGCGTGCGGCCCGCCCCGCTCACGCCTCTGTCCTCGCCACGCGCAGGGCGGGATCCTCGACGACGGCGGGCCCCGGCAGCGCCGCCAGCCGGCGCGCGCTCTCCTCCGGCAGCGTGTCGTTGAGGAAGAGCCCGGTCGCCGTCTCGACGGACGCCCGGATCCTGGTCAGGTCGCGCGAGCGTTGGGGCGGGTAGAACTCCACGGCCAGGTGCCAGTCCTCCTCCGGGTCGGGTGCCTCGAGCGCCACCATCATGTACGGAGATCGTCGCCGTACAGCGCCCCGTAGCGTACGACCACCTCGCGGAGCGCCGCCGCCAGGTCCCGCTGCTGGTCAGGGCCGGGGTCCGCGAACCGCCCGAGGCCGTGTCGCCTCGCACGGACGTGCTCCTCGAAGGGCCAGCGCGGCGCGGCTCCATCCGACCGGCGACGTACACTTCCGCGCTGTCGGGCGCCCGGACGGGCGACGGCCACGGAGGAGGGAGCACGCGAGATGGACGCGCGGGGGCGATGGCCCTCCGCCGAGCTCGTGCTGGATGCACGGGCCAGGCTCGGCGAGGGCCCCCTGTGGGACGAGCGGCGGCGCGTCCTGGTCTGGGTGGACATCCTTGCCCCGTCGGTGCACGCCTACCGTCCCGAGGACGGGTCGGACACGGTCACCCCGGTGCCGCTGCCGGTGGGAGCCGTCGCGCTGCGCGACCCGGAGGGCCTGCTGCTCGCGCTCGAGGATGGCTTCTGGGTGCGCGATGCCGGCGGCCGCATGCGGCGCCTGGCCGCCGTGGAGGCTGACGACCGCTCGACCCGGATGAACGACGGCCGGGTCGACCCCGCGGGCCGCTTCTACTGCGGGACCATGGCCTACGACGAGCGGCCCGGCGCGGCCGCGCTGTACCGGCTCGATCCCGACGGGCGGGTCTCGCGCGTGCTCGAGGGCGCCACGATCTCCAACGGCATCGACTGGAGCCCCGACGGGGGGACCTGCTGGTACATCGACACCCCCACCCGCGGGGTGGACGCCTTCGACTATGTGCGGGAGACCGGCGAACTGCGCAACCGGCGGCGGGTGATCTCGATCCCCGACGGGCAGGGCTGGCCGGACGGCCTCACCGTCGACGGGGAGGGGTACGTGTGGGTCGCCTTCTGGGGCGGCTGGTGCGTCCGGCGGTTCGCGCCGGACGGGACGTTCGACCGGGAGATCCGCCTGCCGGTTGCGCAGGTCACGAGCTGTACCTTCGGCGGCGACCGGCTCGACGAGCTTTACATCACCACCGCCTGGAACGGGCTGCCCGACGCCGAACGCGCCGCGCAGCCACTCGCGGGGGGCCTGTTCCGGGCGCGCCCCGGCGTTACCGGGCTGCCGGCCCGCCGCTTTCGCGGCTAGCAGGCCGGCATGCCGGCCTCCGGTGCCGGCCGTCCACCTCCGGCCCGTCGGCCGGGTCGCGCACCCGCCGTCTACAGCAGGTCCGGCCGCTCCCATGCGGCGCCCAGCACGTGGTGGTCCAGGAACGCGAGCACCGTCTGGTACCAGAGCCGCGCGTTCTGCGGCTTCAGCACCCAGTGGTTCTCGTCGGGGAAGTAGAGGAACTTCGACTCGACCCCGTGCCGCTGCAGGTCGGTCCAGAGCCGGAGGGCCTCGCTGATCGGGACGCGCTGGTCGAGCTCACCATGGATCACCAGCATGGGCGTGCGGATCGATCCGATCGCGTTCGACGGGCTCTGTTCCAGGTAGCGGCCCGGGTCCCGGTAGGGATCGCCGAACTCCAGCTCCCAGACGTTGCCGTCGTCCGTGGTGCCGTGGAACCCGCGCAGTTCCCAGAGGCTGGCATGCGTCACGATGCAGCGGAACCGATCGGTGTGGCCCGCCACCCAGTTCGCCATGTAGCCGCCGAACGACCCGCCCATCAGGGCCGTCCGGGCGGCATCGATGTCGAGCCGGGCGACCGCGGCGTCGACCGCCGCGAGCATGTCCGTGAAGGGCGCCTCGTGCCAGCGGCCCCAGCCGCGCTGCACCATCGCCTGGCCGTAGCCCGTCGAGAACGCGGGATCGGGGAGCACCACGGCATAACCGCGCTCCGCCAGGACCTGCGGGTTCCAGCGCCAGTGCCAGCCGTCCGTCCACGAGCCCAGCGGCCCGCCGTGCACGAAGACCACCAGCGGTGCCGGGTGCTCCGGTGAGGCATCCGCCGGCAGCACGAGCCAGGCGCCGATCGGCGTCCCGTCGCTGGCACGACCCTCGATCCGTTCGGTCCGCCCGGGCGCTCCGGCCGCCTCCTCGTCGACCGCGGGGGAGGGGATGACCGCCGGGCGCTGGTCGGGCGTCCGGGGGTGGAGCCGGACGACCTGGCCCGGCGCCCTCAGGGTCGAGCGCAGGCCGTACAGGCACGACCCGTCGGGCGACTGGCAGAGGTCGCTCATGGTGCCCGACGCCGACAGGCAGGCGACCTCGCCGGACGCGACGTCGAGCCGGAAGACGGCGCCCGACCCCTGTCGATCGGAGAGGAAGAAGACGGCCGACCCGTCGGGGGACCAGGTCGGGGCGTGCGGCCACAGGTCCGCGGAGGGCGCCAGCTCCCTGCCCCGGCCGGTCGCCAGCTCCACCAGCCAGAGGCGGGGCTCCTGCGCGTGATCCGGGTCCCAGAGCGCGGCGCGGACGCACGCCACCGCGGTCCCGTCGGGAGAACATGCCGGGTCTTCGTAGACGGCGTCGCCGGGGGTCAGGGTCCGTGCCTGGCCGGTCGCCGCGTCGAACGCGACCAGGTCGGCGGACGGGTGAGTGAGGTCGGCGTGCGACGCGACCGTGGCCACCACCGTCCGCCCGTCGGGGGTCATGTCGAACCCGAGCTCGTCGTGAGCGTCGAGGGATGCGCCCGCCTCGGGGGTGAGGTCGCGTGGGGCCGGGACCGCCTCGGCCTCCAGGCCGGGGATGCCCATGGCGAGCAGGTGCCGCTCGCGTGGCCCGAGGTGGTGGTCCCAGTGGCGGATCGGGTATCCCTCGAACAGCATCGCGGAGACGCCCGCGTCCTTCCGTCCCCGGGCCCGCTCCGCGTCGACCTCCAGGCTCGGGGCACCGCGGAAGACCCGCGCTGCCAGCGCGACCGTGCGCGCGGCGCGCGCCACACGCAGGCCGTCGATCCCCCCGTCGGGCGCCAGGAGCAGGCGGGGCTCGCCACGTCCGGGAGGCAGGAGCCACAGGGCGGCCTGGTCGCGCTTCTCGGCACTCTCGGCGGCCTCGGGGTCGGGGCGGCACGACGTGAACAGCAGCGACCCGTCGGGCAGGAACGCCGCGTTGCCCACGCCTTCTGCGGGGCTGGTCAGCTGGTGGGCTGGACGTCCGCCGTCGGGGTCGAGCTCCCAGAGCGAGGAGAGCAGCACCTTCCCGTCTGGAGCTGGCGTCTGCACGCAGACGACCAGGCGGCTTCCGTCGGGGGAGCAGCGGAGGCCGGAGAGCCGCGGAAGGGCCACGAAGTGGTCGAAGTCGAATGTCACGCTCATGGTGCCGATGATGGCACGCGGCGCGGACGCAGGGGCGCGGGCGGCGCCGGCGGTACAATTCGGGCGGTCCCACGTCCCCTTGACCATGCCCGGAGCCACGTTCCGAACGTCCCCACGGATCGAACGCCCCCAACCGATCAGCGTCCCGCACAAGGAGCCAGCGATCCATGACCACCACGGACAGCGTCGCCGAGCGAACCCACCGCGCGGCCAGGCGGTACATCTACGCCTTCGGCGGAGGGCACGCCGACGGGAACGGCGAGATGAAGGGTCTCCTCGGCGGCAAGGGGGCCGGGCTCGCGGAGATGACCCGGGCCGGACTCCCGGTCCCGCCCGGCTTCACCATCACCACCGAGGCCTGCAACGACTACTTCGCGAGCGGCGAGCGGCTCCCGGACGGCCTGTGGGACGACGTCCAGGATGCCATGCGCGAGGTG
>JAJYDP010000439.1 GCA_021777365.1 Chloroflexota bacterium
TACAGTATCAGCCTGAACGCGGCCGGTCAACCCCTTTTCGGTGGCGTTCCCGCCTTAGGGGCGGCTACTGCCGTTCGCGTCGGAGCTGCGCGCGCAGCCGCTCGAGCGCCGTTCGCGCGTAGACCGCGCGACGGTCGGCGACACGGACGACGAGCACGAGGAGTCGCTCGTCCTGCACCCCGCGCTCGTCAACGGTTCACCCTGCCCGCGATGCGCGACGCCGCGGCGCGACTTCACCAGATCGTCTCGACCTCGTACTGCGCGATCGCGGGGTCTGCGGTCAGGATGGCGAGACCCTCGAGCTGCGCTTGGGCGACGAGCAGGCGGTCGAACGGATCGGTGTGGATCTCGGGCAGAGCGCCGGCCCTCAGGGCATGCGACAGCGCGACGTCGAGCACACCCATGCGGTGGCGCCGGAGCCGGTCCGGTACGTACCGCTCGGCGGGCTGGGGCAGCTCGAGCCGGCCGCGCGCGACCTTGATCGCGATCTCCCAGGCCGAGGCGACGCTGAGGAGGATCGTCACGTCCGGATCCTCGATGACTGCCCGGGCGCGGTCCGATATGCGGGATCCGCCGGACGTCCACCACAGGAACGTGTGAGTATCGACCAGCGCCCTCACGGCGCGTCGAACTCCGGGAGCGGTGCGTCGAAGTCCGGGTGGATGACGACACGATCGTTGCCAGGAGTCCGCTTCGAGGCAGGCTGGTCGATCGGGCCCAGGATTGCCACCGGCGTCCCCGCCCGGGCGATCACGATCGTCTCCCCCTGTCGCACCCGTTCGAGGAGCCGGGAGAGGTGGGTCTTGGCGTCGTGCACGTTCACGGTAACCATGCGAGCAGTGTGACTTAGTCCGATGACTTAGTCAACCCACTGCCCTCGAAAGCCGGACCGGTCCGTTGGCCGGCCGGATGGTCAGCGAACCGGCGGAGTCGGGCCCTGTCGGGCAGATGCAGCAGCCCGGACTCGCCGTCGCCGAATGAGAACGCCCTCGTGGGATGAGATCCGGGTGCGTCATCCGGCCCCGGTGAGCTTCGTGTGCATGTCGCGGATCAGCGCCCCGAGCATGCCCGCGGGGCGGGTCGGGGACGGCAATCGCCGCAGGACCTCGCGGACGGCTGGCGAGGCATGGTCCAGCTGCCACCGAACCTCGTCGGCGACCGCGGTCGGGCCATGGGGCGCGGCGAGGGCGGCGGCCTTCGCGGCGTAGGCTGCGCCGCGCGCGTGGGCCGCCATGTGGGCCGTGCCAGCCGCCTGACCAGCGGCCCGGGCCGCTGCTGCTGCGGCCGGGTCGCCGAGCTCCCGGGCCGCCGCGTGCGCCCGGACCGAGAGGTCGCGGACCTGTCCGATCCGCATGTCGCCACGGGCGAACGATCGGACGCCGTCGATGGCCTCACGAGGGCGTCTGTCTCCCGGAGCCTCCGCCTCGAACAGCGCCAGCGTCCGCTCGGCGCAGTCGGCGGCCCACGCGGCCAGCACTCGCCGGTCGTCCTCGCTCAGCGTCAAGGCACCAGGCTGGCGTTCCATGCCACGGTTCCTCTCGTCGGCTCTCGGCACGAGAGCATCGTCGGCTGAGCGGCGCGGCTGGTCAACTCGCTTCCCCGCCCGACGGTCACCGCGGCGGGCGGAGCATCCCCCAGAGGTGCGGGGCGTCGATGACGTCGGAGCTCAGGTCCCACTCGGGAGATGGCCACCCCGGAAACCTGACCGATGTTGTCCGGTACCGCGTGCACAATACCGAGCATGAACTCCATCCTCGTCAACCTCTTCCGCCATCACCGCTGGGCGAACGAGCGGATGTTCGAGGTCTGCCTGCCTCTCACTGATGCGCAGCTGGCCACCGAGATCACCGGCACCTACGGCCGGGTCGACCAGACTCTCCTCCACCTCGCCGCCGGCGAGGGCGGCTACCTGCACTGGCTCACCGGCTGGACGCCGCCGGAGGGCTACGGCCTCGGCGAGGGGGTCTCCTTCCCGGGCGTCCCGCTCCTGCTCGAGCGGGTGCGGATGACCGGCGACGCACTGATCGAGGTCGCGCGCGAGCTGCCGGCCGACCGCGTTCTCACCGACGAGGAGGGCCGCGCCATCCCCGCCTGGGTGGTCCTGCTCCAGGCCCCGCACCACGCCACGGAGCATCGGCAGCAGATCGCCACCATGCTCACCCACCTGGGCATCGAGCCGCCCGAGCCGGACCTGTGGGCCTTCAACGAGGCCCGCGAGCGCGGCGAGGTAGAGGCGGAGCCGAGTCCAGGTCACTGAGCGTCGTTGGCGCGCCACATCAAGGCATGACAGGTGGAGGTCAACGAAGTCTCCTGGTCTGTGCGAAAGGATGACGTCACGTGCCCGGCAGATCACTCACGATTGAGCAGGTTCTGACCCTGCTTGCAGAAACGCCGCCGCGCATCGCCGCGCTGACCGCCGGTCTGGCACCAGCTCAATTGCATACCACCCCCAACCACGATGGGTGGTCCGCAAACGATGTGCTTGCCCATCTCCGTGCGTGCGCTGACGTCTGGGGCAACTGCATCGTGGCGATGATCGCCGAGGACACGCCGACGCTGCGGGCTGTCAATCCCCGCACCTGGATCAAGAAGACGGACTATCCCGAACTGGAATTCCGGCCCTCGTTGCGCTCCTTTACCACGCAGCGTGCCGATTTGCTGGCAGTCCTGGAACCGTTGCCGCACGAAGGCTGGTCACGTGCAGCGACAGTGACGGGGGCGGGGAAGGTACTCGAGCGGACCGTGCTGTTCTATGCACAGTGGCTGGCTCGCCATGAACGGCAGCACGTCAAGCAGGTCGAACGCATCGTCAACACGATGCACATGTAGCACTCAGCCCCCGTGCCCAGCGGCAGCGCTCCGTGCCTCGCGCGGGCCACCCGCCGCCTCCCGAGCCGTACGAAGCGCCGCCTCGACCCCGCCGCTCCATGCCTGGCCGTGTCCCGGCAGCACCCAGCGCGCCTCGATCTCCTCCAGCCGGGCCAGCGACTGCAGCGCCCGCTCGCGGTCGATGGTGAACGGCGCAAGGCGCGGTCCACCGGCGCCCGTCAGGACGTCGTGCGTCGTCAGCGCGTCTCCCACGAACAGCGCGTTGACGGCCGGCACGTGGATCGCCACGCTGCCCTGGGTGTGGCCCGGCACGTGGATGACCCGGGGCGCCCCGGGCACGTCAGTGTGGGCCCATTCGCGCCGAAGGTCCGAAGCTCGGTGACGGGCACGGCCCATTGGAACGCGCCGTGCGGCGGCCTCCACGACGTTGACTCTGTAAGCCGCAAGGTTTACAACTGTCAACGTGACTGTTGACAGCCCGTTCTTCGGCGGCTCGGCGGTGCGCCGGGCGATTCTCCAGGAGTTCTTCTCGCGACCGGGAGTCGTGCGCCACGTGAGACAGCTGGCGCGCGAGGTGGGCTACTCGCCGACCATCGTGGGCAAGGAACTCCAGCGGCTGGAACGGGCGGACGTGCTGAGGTCCGAGCGGATCGGCGGAACGCGCCGCTATGAGGTGGATGAAGCATCGCCCATCGCCCCCGAGATCCGCTCGCTCGTGCAGAAGACGATCGGGATCGAAGCGAGGCTCCGGGCGGCGCTCCAGGGCGTGGCCGGTATCGAGGAGGCGTTCCTGTACGGTTCGTATGCCCGGCACGAGGAGCGCGCCACGAGCGATCTCGACGTGTTCGTGATCGGCCACGTCGACCAGGAGCTGTTGTCCGAACGGCTGGCGGACGCCGAGCGGGACCTCGGTCGTGACGTGAACGTCGTCAGCTACGAGCGCGAGGAACTCGACCGGCTTCGATCCGAAGGCGACCGATTCGTCGAGGACGTCCTGGCGGGTCCCCGGGTCTCCCTGGTGCCGCCGCCCGGGCGGAGCCGATGACCGACCGCACCCTGGACGAGCTCGTGAAGGCGGGGCTCCTGGAGGCCAAGCCGCGGATCCTCGTCGAGTCGGTGGCTGGCTCGCACGGTCGGAACGGGACCTTGACCTTGCGGCTCAGGTCCTGGGCGGCATCGACCGCGATCGCGCGATGGCCGTGGCGTACGAGGCCGGCTACCGAGCGTGCGCCGGCCTCCTCGATCTCGCCGGCTACCGGGCGACGAGCCAGCCTGGGCACCACCGCGCCGCGATCGATGGGGCCCTCGCGGTCCTCGGCGAAGACCAGCGGGCGCGGCTCCGCCGACTGGACCGGGCTCGCCGTTTCAGGAACGACGCTCTGTACGGCGACGGCGCGAAGGCTGGACAGGCAGAGTTCGATCAGCTCCTCGAGGACGTGCGGTGGCTGCTCGATCGTCTCAGGGAAGCCCTGAGCTGACCGCCACACTACCCCCGCGTCCTCGCCGAGCACAGGAGCCGACCCGCAGCCATGAACGCCGACGCCTTGCGTGCTGCTCCCGGGCCACGGAGGCCCGCGGCGGGGTCGACACTCCTGCCGCCGGGCATCACGCGGACGGATCGATGATCGACAGGCCCGTGAATGCGCTGCGGTAGATCCCTCGGTCGCGCGTCAGGAGCCTGTCCGCCTGGGCCTCGGCATGGGCTGCTACTGCGAAGTCCGCGATCAGCCGCTCCCGCGCCCCACCGTGCTGCCGATGCCGTCTCCAGGCGGCGCCCGCTGCCGCTGCTGCGGCCGCGCTGGTCGGGCTGAACTCGACGCCGAGACGGGCCAGCGCATCGGCCGCGCCCGCGGGCTCAGGGAACGCAGCCGTCATCTCCGCCCACACGACGTCACAGGCGACCAGGCCGCCTTCTCGCAGACATCGACGCAGCGCGTCCCTCGACGCCGGGCCGTGAGCGACGTCGGCACCGAACACGTCGAGTAGCACACTGGTGTCGACGGCGGTGATCATGCCGGTCGCGGACCCCGAAGCTGGTCGAGGATCTCGTCGGTCGACGCGCCAAGGGCAAGTACCCCGTAGACCGCGTCGACTGGATCGACCGTGCTCG
>JAJYDP010000440.1 GCA_021777365.1 Chloroflexota bacterium
GGCGAGCTAACCGAATGGCCCCGGCCGAGGAAGCGGGCGCGATCCGTCTCGTACTGGATGACCCCGCCGCTCTCCTCCTCGACCGCCGCCACATGGGCGGCCCAGATCGGATGCTCGTCCCCGGATCGTGCACGGCGGGTCGCCAGGAGGGCGCCGATGTCCGGGGCGAACTCGGTCTGCACGAACAGGTTCTGAAAAGCAGGATGAGCGACGTCGGCCGCCTGCGGCGCGAGCGCGATCTCCGCGTATGACGTCAGCTCGATCTCGCGAACGTGCGAGCCGAGATTGGTAACCGACACGCGGCGGATCTCCGCGTCGTGCTCCGCCGACACGACGATGGTCCAGCCGGTCGCGATCGATCCGTCGCGACGGGAGAACTCGGCGCGATCCTCCGCGTAGGTGACCTCGTAGCTGTCTGCCTCCACCCCGCTCGGCTGATGGCCGGCCGACCACACCGCGCCGGTGTGCACGTCGCGCAGGAAGAGGTAGCTGCCCCATGAGTCACGAGTCACGTCCTCGCGCCAGCGGGTCACCGCCACGTTGCGCCAGCGGCTGTAACCGGATCCCGCGGCCGTCACCATGACCGCGTACCGCCCATTCGACAGCACGTGCGTGCGCGGGATCGCATCGTAGGGCGAGGCGAATCGACGGAGGACCGGCGGCACGAGGTCGCGCACATCGGCGGCGCTCTTCACCTCCTCGGCACGTGGTCGGGCCACGAGCACGTCGCGCGGTATCCGCTCCTGGAGGAGCAGCTCCGTCGCCTCGATGATCGGGTCGGCGTGGAAGCGCTCCACCATCACGCGGTCATTGAGGACGTTGCCGAGGGCCACCAACGCCATCCCCTGGTGATGGGCCATGTAGCTCTTCACGATCACGACCGACGCCCCTTCGGGAAGCCGGCGCGCCGTGTAGTCGAGCGCCTCCCGGAAGCCGTACCGCCCGCCCGCTCCGGCGCCGCTCAGCCGGGCGAAGTTGCGGGCCGCGGCCTCCGGCCGGATCATCGCCCCGAGGGCGGTCGCGTACGGGGCCACGACGACATCCTCGCCCAGACCCCGCTTCAGGCCGAGGCCAGGCACGCCGAAGCTCGAGTACTGGTACGTCCGCTCGAGGTCGCGCGCGTTGAATGCCGACTCGGAGATGCCCCAGGGCACCCCGCGCTCGGCCGCGTAGCTCATCTGGCGGGCCACCACCAGCCGGTACGTGTGGTCGAGCAGGCTGCGGGCGGGAGCGCGCATCACGAGGGCGGGCATCAGGTACTCGAACATGGACCCGGACCATGAGATCAGGGCGGAGCCACGACCGACCGGCGTCAGTGCGCGGCCCAGCCGGAACCAGTGGTCCGTGGCCACATCCCCCTTGGCGATCGCGAGGAAGCTGGCGAGGCGGGCCTCGGAGGCGAGGAGGTCGTAGCAGCTCGGATCCAGCGAGCCGTCCCAGACTCGAAACCCGACCGAGAAGAGCTTGCGGGTCGGGTCGAACAGGAAGCTGAAGTCCATCTCCCGGAAGCGTTGCTGGGCCTGGTCGGCGATCGCTCGGAGTCGCCGCACGAGCATCGCCGAGGCCGGCGATCCGTCGCCGGTCTCGGGAACCGGCGCATCGGACAGCTCGGCGATCGTCGGGAAGGCGGTCACCCCAGGAGGGGCCTGGAGCAACGCGAGGTCTCGAACATGGCTGCTCACGGCCAGCCGAGTCGCCTCGGCCCAGGTCACCAGGTCGCTCTCGGCACCCTCTCCGCGCTCTGCGGTGAAGGCCGCGGCCACGTCCGACAGCGTGCGCGCGTAGGCGGAGAGCTCGCCCAGGCGGACTGCCCACGCCTCGGGCGTCCCGGGGACGACGGCGCTGGCCCCTGCGGGCGGCTCGAGGGCTTCGTCGAGGTGCCGCCGGGTAATCGTCTGGCTTCTCCGGTCGTCGCCGATCGCGCTGGCAGCCTCGCGGGTCAACGCGATCACGTCGTCGATCCCGGCCAGCGCGGCGGCGACCGGAAGCGGCTGGTCGATCATCTGGCGGCAGGCGTTGGACAGCGCGAGCAGGTGGCCGGCGAGATTGCCGCTGTCGACCGACGACACGTAGGCCGGCTCGAGCCGGTGCAGGTCGCGCGTGTCGTACCAGTTGTACAGGTGCCCGCGGAACCGTTCGAGGCTGCCGATGGTCGCGAGCGTCGTCTCCAGGCGCTCCGCCATCTCGAGCGTCCCGATCCAGCCGAAGTCGCGAGCCGTCACGATGGCCAGCAGGTACAGCCCGATGTTCGTCGGCGAGGTCCGATGGGCGACGACGGGCGCAGGATCGTCCTGGAAGTTGTCGGGCGGCAGCCCATGGTCCTCCGGGCCGACGAAGGTCTCGAAGAACCGCCAGGTCCGGCGGGCGGTCCGACGGAGTGCCCCGACGTCCGCTGCCGAGAGCTGCTCTGCGGCCGATTCGGGGGGTGGCAGGCTGACCCATCGGGCGACGAGGGGCGAGAGCAGCCACAGGACGACGAACGGCGCGGCGATCCAGCCCGCGCCCGGCTTGACGGTGAGGACGAGGATCGCGGTGACGAGCGTGATCGCGACGCCGCCCGCCATCTGCCGGTAGAACCCCGCGAGGTCGAGGTCGACATCGCGGCTTGCCCTGGCCTGGGCGTCGGTCGTCCATTCGAGGAGGTTCCGCCGGGTGACGTACAGCCGCGCCAGGGTTCGCAGGATCGCGTCGAGCATCAGCCATGCCTGGTGCGCGAGGAGCGTGAGGCCGAGGCCCGCCTGGGCCGCGGCGAGCACGACGTCCGCGCCGATGGCTCGCAGGTGGCTGCGCTTGGAGATGCCGCGCCGGCGCGGGAGCAGTCCCGCCATGACGGGCAGCGCCGCGGGGACGATCACCGCAGCCAGGACGAACGCGGTCCACAGGCCGGCCGGGATCGAAGGGAGCGTCCAGGCCGCGACGAGCGTGGCCAGCGTGAGCGGGGCGGACACGGTCCGGCGCAGGTTGTCTACCATCTTCCAGCGGGCGATGCCAGGGATGGAGCTCCGGCTCCGCTGGCCGGCGGCGTCGTGGGCCCGGCCGAGGATCCACGGCAGAAGCTGCCAGTCCCCGCGCGCCCAGCGGTGCTGGCGGGCCGCCGAGACCAGGTAGTTCGAAGGGGATTCATCGAAGAGCTCGACATCGGTCACCAGCCCCGCCCGGGCGAAGACGCCCTCGAACAGGTCGTGGCTCAAGAGCGCGTTCTCGGGCACCCGGCCCGCCATCGCCGCGCCGAAGGCGTCGAGGTCGTAGATCCCCTTGCCGGTGAAGCTCCCCTCCCGGAACAGGTCCTGGTAGACGTCGGAGACGGCGGATGCATACGGGTCGATCCCGGCCGATCCGGAGAAGATCCGCTGGAAGATCGATGCCTCGTGCTCGGCCGGGAGCGTCGAGGTGATCCGTGGCTGGAGCACGCCGTAGCCCTGGGTCACCCGGCCGACCCGCGAATCGAAGCTCGGCTGGTTGAGCGGATGGGCGATCGTCCCCACGAGGCGCCCCACCGCGCCCCGGGGCAGCCGCGTATCGGCGTCGAGCGTGACCACGTAACGCACGTCCGCCGGCGGGGTCGACGCGGGCCGCCCGGTGGTCAGGATGCCGGTCGTGGTCGAGCCGCGCAGGAGGGCATTCAGCTCGTCGAGCTTGCCGCGCTTGCGCTCCCAGCCCATCCAGCAGCCCTCGGCCTCGTTCCAGGTTCTCTTCCGGTGGAAGAGCAGGAACCGGGCGCCTCCCCCGGGAGCCTCGCCGTGGCGCTCGTTGAGCCGGTCGATGGCCGCCGCCGCCGCCGCGAGGAGATCGTCGTCGCCGGGGACGTGCTCGGTCGGGGCGTCGAGCCAGTCCGACAGCAGGGCGAACCGAAGATCGCCCTCGCGGTTCCCCAGGTAGTGCACCTCCAGGTCGCCGACCTGGGCCTCGACATCCGCCTTGCTGGTGAGGAGCGTCGGCACGACGACGAGGGTTCGCAGCCGGGACGGCACGCCATCGTCAAGATCGAGCCGCGGCAGCGTTCTCGGGCCCAGCACGCTGGTGACCGCCCGGTTGACGAGGGCGATCGCGAGGTCGGATGCCGGAGCGAGCGCGAGGATCGCGACCACGAGGATACCTGCATCGGCGGCGCCTCCATTCCCTGACAGCAGGAGTGGTACGGCGAGGATGAGTGCCGTGAACAGCGCGAACGTCCCGAGATAGCCACTCGTCGCGCCCCGGACATAGGCGCGTCGCAGCCGGACCGCCAGCGGCACTCGAACGTGGAGGGCGCGCTCGAACGCGAACCGGCCATCGGACACCAGGTAGTAGCCCGGATCTCGGCGTCGAGCCGCCAGGGACGAGTCGATGTCGTCATCCGGCGGCGCGGCGTCCGCCATCGCCGTGGCCTCCCGGGCGACCTCGACCTCGGTCCGTCCCGAACCCCGTGCCAGCTCTTCGACAGCGTGCCGGTAGCGATCTCGAGTCGCGAAGTCCATATCCCCGAACGAACTTCGTGCACGAAGGACCTCGTCGGCCAGGCTGACGCTTTCGACGAACTGCGCCCAGTCGAACCAGGACAGGAGGCGCATGCTCGTGATCACGTTCCGGACGGTCACGTTCATCGAGGCCTGCCGCTGGTGCTCGAGGCGAACCAGCTCCTCGGCGGTGGTCCCCTGGGCCGCGAGGAGCTCCTCGAGCCAACCGAGGGCAGGTGTCACCGCCGGGTCCTGGTCGCGCAGTCGCTGGAAGAGCTGAACCCGGCCGGCCCTGGGCAAGACCGTGCCCAGGAGCCGGCGCAGCGACGCCGGGGCGACCTGTGGGTTCTCACTGTCAAGGCCGAGGAGCCTGTCGGCGAGCTCGTCCGCCTTCTGCCGTGCCGCGCGGCCTCGCACGATCTGCTCCGCCAGGCGGCGGAGGTTCTCGACCAGGATGATCCGCAGGCTGATCGCGATCGCCCAGAGCTCCCCGATCGTCA
>JAJYDP010000441.1 GCA_021777365.1 Chloroflexota bacterium
ACCGCCCACCAGGCGCTGCTCACGCCCACTTGGCTCGTCCCCTCCCTCCCCTTCGTCCTGCTGGCAAGCACCCCGGCGCTCGCCAGCTGGGTGGCGGTGAG
Source organism: Chloroflexota bacterium (assembly GCA_021777365.1). The sequence continues at coordinate 102 of JAJYDP010000441.1, forward strand.
CGCCTGGCTCGACCGGGATGCGCCGCGGGCCTTCTGGACCCTGCTGGCCCTGGGCTTCCCGCTCGGGCTGCTCGCGAAGACGGCATCCCTGGGGACCCTGGTCCCGCTCCTGACCCCGCCCTCGGGCGACCTCGGGGGCAACGGGCTCTACCTCGCCGCCAGCGCGCTGAGCGGCCTCTTCGGGGCTGCCGGCACGCTGCTGGCCCTCCTGGCTTACGGCCGGGCGGCACCCCGCGAGCCGGCGGCGCGGCTCGCCTGAGCCGGCAGGCGATCGGGCGCGGCAGCGGGAGCGACATTCCGGCATCGGGCGTCAGCGCAGGCGTGGCTGCGGCGGCGGGAAGCGAAACGATCCGCCCGACGCACGGCCACCTGAGTTTCGGAGTCCTGCGAAGCTATTCGGAGCGCACGAAGCGATTTATCAAACGCGGCACGAACGGATCTGCTTTCACTCCCAAACGGTGGGAGTACGAGCGAATCATGGAGTGGCAGTCACGCTCACGGAGCCGCGCGCGCGAAAGGATACGGTCTCGTGCCACTTCCCTGCCGTCCTGGTAGATCCCCTACGCTTGGCCGATGGCCACGCGGTGGAGGTGGGTTGACAGGGGGCCGGGCGCGACGATGCTCGCGCCAGACCCCGACAGTCGCTGCGTCACTCGAGCGCCGCCCGGGGGCGCTGCACCCGTCCGCACCGCGGCCTCCCCGTGGTAGGGTACGGGGGCACTCGCACCGAGCGGGCGGGAGTAGCTCAGTTGGCAGAGCGGCAGCCTTCCAAGCTGCATGTCGCGGGTTCGAGACCCGTCTCCCGCTCCAACCCCTGTTTTGTCTGCCTGGGAATAGGGCGCCCCACTCGGCTGCGGTGAGCCGGGTGGACTGAGCGCGGTCGGGCGACGAGCGTGCAGTCGTTCGGCTGAGGGCGGTGCGAGGACGGGTCAGACGGCCTCGCTCGCGGCCGCGGGCGGGTGGAGGGCCACGACCTTGGCATCGCGGCCGTGTCTCGGGCCCGGCGGGCGCGCTGCCGACCGGCCTCCGCGCGTGCCGAGGCGGTGAGCCGATAGCAGTCGGGACAGCCGGTTCTCGACAGCGTGCGCTGGTAGACCGGGGTCGACCACTCGTGGCCTGCCTCGCAGCGCCAGACAACCTCGCGCGCCGAGGCCCGGGTGACCTGGTCGGGCCGCAGCTCGTTGCGCGTCGGGTGCCACTCGAGGGCGAGCCACGGGTAGAAGGCGGCGAGCGACTCGGCCGGGTGGACCCGAACCCCCATGTGGTAGGGGCAGGCCGAGTCGTGGTAGGTGCGGTCGGCCACGCTCGTCTCCCAGACGTGGGCCAGGTCGAGCAGGCAGCGCCAGGCGACCCGCTCGTGGCTGCCGGCCGCGAGTCCGCGGGGATCGAGATCGGCGTTGACGTCCCACGCCCACTCGAGCAGCAGGTCGGGGTAGTCGGCCAGCAGCCGGCCGCGGACCGACGCCGACTCGCGCCCGGCCGACCGCTTCGGTCGACCCGCTGGCGGCGCCGGCAACCCGAGCCGGGTGCGCAGGTCGACCTCCGCTGCGTAGCGGCGGGCGAGGCGCTCCTTGACGCGGGCGGCGTGGTCGCTCGCTGCCCGCCGCCGCCAGCGCCGGTCGGCCTCGCGCACGAGGCGCGGCAGCGACGCCTCGGCCCGGTCGTGCCAGGTCCGCCACCAGCTCATCTGGCGCACCTCGTCGCGGTACACCTCGGTCGGCAGCTCGTTCTCGACCGGCAGGTGCGAGCGGTTCCCGCGCGCCAGAAACGACGCCCGGACGATCCCCGCATAGCGCGCCTCGCGCGCCTCGCCTCTTGCACGGAGCGTCATCAGCCCGAGCACGAGGTCGAGCCGGCGGGCGTTCTGCCAGCGGCCGGCGCGTCGCCGGAGCGGCGCCAGCCACTCGCCGATCGCGCCTTCGAGCGCCCCGGTCGAGCGTGGCAGGTCAGGATGCCGCGCCGCGATCAGCCAGCCGCCACGGATGAGCGGCTCGTTGGTCGCGATCCAGCTGCGCAGCGCGAGCCGGTCGGGCGGCACGTGGCGCTCGACGAGCGCGAGAAACGCGGCCCACTCGGCCGGGCCGTGCTGGGCCAGAAGCAGCGCGTCGTGGAGCGGATGGATCGCCCAGCGCTTCGTTCGTTCGCCGGTCCATGGCAGCGGCCGATCGAGCGGGATCGGCTCGTCCGCGCGGATCCGCTCGGGCACCCCGTCGGCGAGCGCCCGTTCGCGCATCTGGGCCGCGAGGTGGTGGCGCGAGGGCACGAGGATCGCGCCCGGCCAGGTCTCACGCACGGCCCGCCCGATCGCCGCGTCGAGGTCGGCGACGACGATGCCGGGCGCGCCCGCGTGCGTCGCGAAGAAGGCCATCCAGCGCTCGACGTCCTTGCCGCCGGCGACCCGCATGAGGCACGGCCGGGCGCCGCGGCTGGTCCCGTCGAGGGCGACGAGGATCGTGCCCGCTTTCAGGTTGCCGACCCGCGCCTCGTCATCCCGCGCACCGTCGGCCGGCCGACCGCGCGAACGCCGGTAGCCGCGGGTGAACAGCGTCGTCGTGTCGAGCACCAGGACCCGCGGCCACTCGGTCGGGTGGAGCGCGGCGATGACCGCAGGGGCGAAGGCGTCGAGGTAGTTGACGGCGAGGTTCGCCTGGCGGCTCGTCTCGCCCGCACGAATGGACGTGCACCCTCGCTTCCGGCGGTGGCGCTGGCAGAAGCGGAAAACGGACTCGCGCAGCTCCCGGCTCGCCGCGCGCAGGCTCATCCCCTCGCCCAGGCGCAGGAACAGGCGGGCGATCTCCTGGTGGCCGAACACGAAGTCGCGCCCGGTCTTGACGCCCTCGTGGCGTCCGTACACGTGCTCGCAAGTCGGGCAGGCGACCCCCGAGTCGGGGTGGCGCTCGGTCGGCTGGCGGACGGCGACCGGGACGCTGAACGAGTGACCTCGCGTGCCCGGCACCGTCACGCAGCGGTACCGGGGACGGCGATGGGCGTCGCTCCAGCGGCAGCGCTCGAAGCCGTCGAGCCGGACCCGGCTGCCGGGGTGCTCGGGGCAGGTCGGGCGGACGACCGCTGGATCGAACCTCGTTCGTGCCATGGACGAATCGTGTCCATGGCACGTGTCACCTTGGCTGACACAGCGGGCCGGTCTGGGGCGCCCTATTCCCAGGCAGATAAAACAGGGGGCCGCTCCAATCCCCGGTTTCGTGCTCGGGACGACACGATAACTGAACGGCTGGCTTCCTCAGCAACCGGTCGATGCCGCCGCATCGCGTGCTACAACGCTGGGCGACACGCTGCCAGTGCTACCGCGCCGCCATTGGACGCCGGGTCCGCGTTCATCAACCGCTGGGGCTTCCCTCGTGACCGGGGGCGTTCGTCGTCACGGCGTGGCAGCCGACCACGGTGTTGCCCTTGCCCTGATCGGCGACCGTGTCGCTCGGACCAGCGCAGCTGACCTTGAGCGCAGCGGTATGCGGATCGAGGTAGATCTGGGCCAGGCCGATGCCGGGGTCGGTGTTGACGGCCAGGCCGCTGACGTGGTTGCCGCTCACCGAGCCTTTGCTCGCACCGTAGAGGCTGATCGCGTCGAAGTCCGCGGTCCCGGAGACCGTGTTGCCCGAGATGACGGTGCCCACCGTGTTGTCGGCTTCGATCCCCTCGTTGAGCGGGGCCTGGAGCTTGACCGCGTTGTTCGACACGGTTGCCTGCAGCCAGGGGTGGGTGGGGTCGTCCCGCAGGTAGATGCCCTCCGCCCCCGGGGCGGCGCTCGCGGCGGTCTGGAACGTGTTGTCGTGGACCCGGTACAGCGAAGTGCTGCTCGGCATGAAGGCCGGCTGCCACGGGGATACGGCCAGGCCGGCCCACGCCGCCGAGGCGGTGTTGTACGACACGTCGAAGACGGAGCCCTGAGCGGTCTGGAGGCCGATCCCGGTGTGGACATCGGCGAACTGGTTGGCCGCCGCCGCCGAGCCGCCGATCGTGCCCTTGACCGAGGCGAGGAACCCGTCAACTCCCACGCCGGAGTCCATCGCCGTGAAGGAGCTGGCCCGTACGACGAAGGACCCGCTCAGCGTGTAGTAGTCGAACGGTGTCGAGCTGCGAGGGAGCTCGCCGGCATAGAGGATGCCGTTGACGAGGTTGTACCCGGCGAGGCTCGTCACAGACGTGTCGTGCCGGCCCTCGATGGCCACGCGATCGACGGTGACTTCGGTCGGGTGCATGCCCATGAACCGCAGGGCATCTACCAGGCTCGTGACCGACGAGCCGCCGATCGTCCACGGCGCGGTCGCCTCTCCATCGGTGGCCGTGACGTGGATCGCCAGGTCGGAGACCGCGATCGTGCCGTCTACGAAGATGATGAGGCTTGGCCAGAGGCAGGCGGTGAGGTCGGGCACGCACTCCCCCGCCGAGAGGAAGTCCGGGACGTTGACCGAGAGGGCCGGGAGCGCCTCGACGGTCGTCGTGTCCACACCGGCGCCCTTGAAGGTCCCTTGGAAGTTCCGGGCCACGAGCTGGCGGGTCTTGTAGGTACCGGCCCCGAGCTGGACGGTGCAGCCCGGTCCGTGCTTCACGCAGGCGTCGAGCGCCGCCTGGATGGTCGCCGTGTCGTCTGAGCCGTTGGGCGCCGGCACCTGCGCGGTTGAGCCGACCACGGTCACGGTCACCCTGGCCACCGGCGTGGGTGCGGGCGTTGCGGTTGGCGTCGGCGTGGCGGTGACGGTCGGTGTTGCGGCTGCGACGGACGGAGCGGTTGCCTCAGTCGGCGTGGCCGCAGTCGACGATGGAGACGGCGTCGCGCTTGAGGTGCAGCCAGCCAGCAGGACAAGGAC
>JAJYDP010000442.1 GCA_021777365.1 Chloroflexota bacterium
CATGCGCCCGACCGGCGCCCCAGCCGATCTCGGCGCCGTTTCGCCTTCCGCGTCCGCGCACGAGGTCCCGCGCACTGGCCGCGTCGAGGCCCAGGCGGACGCGCCCGGGCCCACCGGCCTCTCCCGCGCGCTCGCCGCTGGACGGTTCGTCGTCAGCGTCGAGATCGATCCGCCGCGTTCGGTCCGCATCGAGCGCACGCTGGAGGCCGCACGCCTCCTCCGGGACGCGGGCGCGGACCTGGTGAACATCAGCGACAGCGCCATGGCCCGGGTCCGGATGGGCGCGATGGCGGTGGCGTTCGCCATCCAGCGCGACGTGGGGCTGGAGTGCCTGGTCCACGTGACCACCCGCGACCGCAACCTGATGGCGCTCGAATCCGAGCTGCTGGGGGCGCACGCGCTGGGGATCCGCAACATACTGGCGCTCACCGCCGATCCGCCCCGCACCGGGGACTACCCGACGGTCACGGGCGTGTGGGACGTGGATTCGATCGGGCTGGTCGGGATCCTGGCGCGCCTGAACCGCGGCGAGGACGCGGCAGGCAGCCCGATCGGCGCCCGGGCCGGGTTCACCATCGCCTGCGCGCTCGACCCGACCGCCGCGGACCTCGACCACGAGCTGGGCCGGCTCGAGCAGAAGCTGGCGGCCGGTGCCCAGGTCGCGATGACGCAGCCGGTCTACGACCGTGCGCAGTGGGACAGGCTGGTGGCAGGGATCGAGCGACGGTGGGGAACGTCACGCCTGCCGGTGCCGATCCTCGTGGGAATCCTGCCGCTCCAATCGGCCCGCCACGCCGACTTCCTCCACAACGAGGTGCCCGGCATCACCATCCCGGACGGGATCCGGGGCGCGATGCGCGCGGCCGGCGAGCGCGGCGCGGAGCTGGGGATGGACCTCGCCCTGCGGCTGATCGGGGAGATCCGGGGCCTCGCCGACGGCATCTACCTGATGCCGAGCTTCGGGCGGTACGAGCTGGCGGCGGAGCTGGTCCGCAGGATCCGGGCGACGGGGGTGGTGGCCCCCGCGGTGCCGCGCGCCTCGGCGGACGCGGGGTAGCGCCGGGAATCCGCCGTCCCGGCGTACACTCCGGCCATGGGTGCCGTCGACACCATGGACGTCTTCTTCGAGCGGCTCAACGCCGGCGACCGCGAGGCGGCCGTGCGGCTGTTCGACGAGAAGGCCGAGATGCGCATCCACGTGCTCGGCAACGTGAAGGTGCTGCGCGGCGAGCAGATGGCGGGCTGGTTCCTCCGCGCCGACCGGGGCATGAAGATGCTCCCCGGCGAGGGCCGCGACACGGGCAATACCTTCGAGTGCAACCTGCTGGTGGTGCGGCCGGGCGCGCAATCCCAGAATCTCGACGCGACCTTCCGTGTCGAGGCCGGCAAGATCACCGCGATCAACTTCGCGCCGCGCTGACCTCCGCGCATGAGCGAACGGCCGGCCGCCGTGCCGCGCCGCGACGCGGGCGCCGATGCAGGCGCCGAGGCGGCGATCCGGACCGCCGGCCTGTCCAAGCGCTACGGTCGTACGCTCGCACTCGACGGGCTCGACCTCGAGGTACCGCGCGGTGAGGCGTTCGGCTTCCTTGGCCCGAACGGTGCCGGCAAGACCACGGCGGTCAAGCTGTTGCTGGGACTCGCGTACCCGACCTCCGGCGAGGGGTGGCTCCTCGGCGCGCCGCTCGGCGACCGACGGGCTCGCGTCCACGTCGGGTACCTGCCGGAGCTGTTCCGCTACCAGCCATGGCTGAGCGGCCGCGAGGTGCTGGGGCTCCACTGCCGGCTCGCGGGGCTCGACCGCGCACGGTGGGTCGACGCCATCCGGTCCGCCCTGGCGACCGTCGGGCTGGCGGATCGGGCGGACGATCGAGTCGGAGGCTTCTCCAAGGGCATGCAGCAGCGGCTGGGGCTGGGCGTGGCCCTCCTGGGGCCCCCGGACCTGGTGATCCTCGACGAGCCGACGTCGGCGCTCGACCCGCTGGGACGGCAGGACGTCCGGCGGATCATCCGCGAGCTGCGCGACCGCGGCGTGACGGTGTTCCTGAACTCGCACCTTCTGACTGAGGTCGAGCGCGTGTGTGACCGGGTCGCGGTCGTGGACCACGGGCGGGTCGTGGCGTCGGGCACGCTCCCGGAACTGCTGGGGGCGAGCTCCGTCGCGGTCCGCGCGACCGGGCTGTCCGCCGACGCGGTCGCCGGGTTGGGACGGTTCGGCCGGGCCGCGCTCGACGGCGACCGGCTGGAGGTCGAGGGAATCGCGCCCGACGCGGTCCCCGACCTGGTGGCCGAGGTGGTCCGCCTGGGTGGCCGGGTCTACGCCGTCGAGCCGCTCCAGCAGACCCTCGAGGACCGATTCCTGGCGCTTGTCGGACGGGAGCCCGCGGCATGAGCAACGTCCTCATGGTCGCCGGGCTGACGCTGCGCGAGGCCGTGCGGCGGCGACTTGCATGGGCGCTGCTGTTCCTGACGGTGCTCGTGGTCGTCGTGACGGGCTGGGGCTTCGACCGGTTCGTGCAGCTCGCCCGCGAGGACGGCGTGGCGGAGGCGCAGCTGCGCCTGGCTGTGTCGCAGCTCCTGATCATGGTCGCGTTCATGTTCAGTTTCGTGCTGGCGATGATCGCGGTCGTCTTCGGCGCCCCGGCGGTCGCGGGTGACGTGGAGAGCGGCGTGGCGCTCGCCCTGCTGGCGAGGCCGCTCCGGCGCTCGGAACTCATCCTCGGGAAGTGGCTGGGGCTGATGGTCATCGTGATCGCCTACGCGGCGGTCTCCGGGTCGGTGGAGATCGCCGCGTGCGCCTGGATCACTGGCTGGGTTCCGCCACGTCCCGTAGAGGCGATCCTGTTCCTGGCCGGCGAGGGAGCCGTGCTGCTGACCTTCGCGCTCGCGCTCAGCACCCGCCTCTCGATGATCACGGGGGGCGCGATCGCGGTGGTGCTGTTCGGGCTGGCGTGGGTCATCGGTCTGCTGGGCCGCTTCGCGGCGCTCTTCGGCGTCGAATCGCTGCAGCAGGCCGCGGCGGTCAGCCAGCGGCTGCTCCCAAGCGACACGTTCTGGATCGGCGCGACCGCGAGCCTGGAGCCCACGTCCTCGCAGCTCGCGCAGGCCGGCATCGCCGGGCCGATCGCGACCGCGCGGTTCAGCCCGTTCGAGGTCGCCGGACCACCTGCGCCCGCGGAGCTGGGCTGGGCGCTGGCGTGGATCGCGCTGGTGCTGCTGCTGGCGGTCCTCCTGTTCGAGCGGCGCGAGGTCTGAGGGAAGAGGCGCCGCTCGCGCGTCAGGGCCGCTCGCGCGTCAGGGTGCGCCGCTGGTAGCGACCCCGCTGGCGCCCGCGCCGGGCGGCGCGCCGCCGGACGACCCTTTGACCGGGATCGTGAGCTTGTCCCCGATCCCCAGCTGGTTCTCGTTCTTGATCTGCGGGTTCGCCTTGAGCAGCTGGGAGATCGTGAGCCCGTACCTGCCGGCGATCCCCGACAGGGTGTCGCCCTGCACCACGGTGTAGACGAACGGCGTGGGCAGCGGCGGCGGCGTGGGCGCCACCGACACGCTCGGCGCAGCTGTCGGCGTGGGCACGGGGGTCGCGGCTTGCTGGCCGCTGAAGAACCCGGGCATGAGCGTCGGGAGGAGGAACAGCACGATGCCGGCGACCACCAGCGCGATCGCGCCCAGCCACAGTCTCGGGATCATCGGGAGCCCAACGCGCGTGCGCAGGTCGGGGTAGGCATCGCGCCGCAGCGGCCGCTCCCATGACGGCGCCCCGTGGGCTTCGGTGCCACTCCCCACCTCATCGCGCGGTCGGCGCAGCGTGGCGACGTCGGGCAGCCTCAGCCGGCTCGCTCCACGCTCCCGGGCGCCCACGTCGGGAGCCGGCTGGGCCTGCGGTTCGGACCGGGCCCGCGGTTCGGGCCGGACCGCCCGCCCGGGGCGAGGCGTGCCGTCAGGGCGCAGATCCGGGCTCGGCCTGGCAGCCGGCGCGGAGCCGGCACCCATCTCGCGCCTCGGGCTCACGCCGGCCGGGGCGTCGGGCCGCAGCCGCGCAGCGGCATCCCGATGGACGTCCGGGGCCACAGACGCGCGGCGGGCCAGGAAGGCCGGCAGCTCAGCGGGCGCCTCGTCCCCGGGCCCCCTCGAGGTGCCCGCCGGCGCCTGGCCGCCCGCGGCCGGCGCGGACCTGCCGGGCCCGGGTCCGGGGCTCTGCATCGCGTCCTGCGGCGAGCCCGGCGTGGCTCCATCGGGTGCCCATTGCTCGTCGAAAGGCCGCCGGACCGTGCTGGGCACGACGCCCTCGGGGGGTTCGGGCAGAGGCCCCAGCTGCGCCCCGCGCAACGCCGCCTCGCCCCAGGGAGGCTCCGCCTGCCCCGGGCCGCTGCCCGGTCCGCGCGAGCGTTCACCGCGATCGAGATCTCCCGGCTGTTCGGCCCGCGACGGTCGTGCACCATCGGTGGGGACGCCTGGCTCGGCCTCGGCGCCCTCGCCCCGCCGCCAGGGTGGCGGCGCGGCCCAGGCCCGTTCGTCGCTCCACAGCCCGGGTTCGGCGTCCTCGCCCGGCATACCCGGGCGCCGGCCGGTACCCGCTCCCACCGCGGAGCGGGCGGCGTACAGGTCGCCGGCTGCCTGCTCGCGGCCGACCGACCCTCCGCCGCCGTCTTCGAGGTCGACGGGCGGCTCCCACACCGGCGCCGGACAGGCCGCAGCCGCGGCGGTCGGCACGACGCGGGCCGCCTCCCGGCGGGCCCAGTCCTGGAACGTGGCGCACGTGGCGAAGGCCGGGGTGAGGCAGTACTGCTGCTGGTGAGCGACCGCGCGCGGAGCCGGCTCGGGCTCGGCATAGCACCGGTGGCGGCGATCGGGCAGGTCCGCACGGGCGTCGCGGTCGGTGGCCAGCGCCAGAAACGGGCAGACG
>JAJYDP010000443.1 GCA_021777365.1 Chloroflexota bacterium
CCCTGCGGCACCGGACCCGAGGCTGTCACCGCCGCCTCACCGCTGATCGCCTCGAGGTTCAAGTCCTTGGTCTCCGGGGCAAGCAGCACTGAGACGACCAGACCCAGGAGACCGGCTGCGACGAACAACCACAGGGCCTGGCTCAGGCCCCAGGCCTTGACGAGGTTCGGGAAGATCAGGATGCCCAGGATGGCGCCGACACGGCTGACCGCTGTCCCCAGTCCGGTGCCGCTGGCCCGCAGGCTTGTGGGGAACAACTCGGTGAGGTAGACGAAGTCGAGCACGCCGGGCCCCATGTTGGCGAACAGCTCGGCCGCCGCGAAGAGGACGACGAGCGCGACGAACGCAGGCGACGGAAAGAGCGCCAAGGCGACGAGGGAGACCGTCAAGCCGGCGAATGAGGTGATGATCAGCGGTCGACGGCCCCAGCCGTCGACGAGCACGAGCCCGACCCCCGCACCGATCAGCCCGAGCAGGGAGACGGCCGCAGCCCCGAGGTACGCGTTGAGGGTTGAGCCGTGGGTGAAGGTGCTGAGGATGGTCGGCGTGTAGATGCTGATCCCGTAGAACGCGACGTCGTACGCGAACCAGAACCCGCAGCCGAACACCGTCGCGCGCCAGAGGGTCTTTGAGAAGAGCTCGAGCCAGGGCCGGGGAGTCGTGTCGGCGGCCTGCCCGAGCTGGATGTCGCGGCCGGTGAGCCGCTGCACGATGTCAGTGGCCTCCTTACCGCGGCCCTGGCTGTTCAGCCAGCGCGGCGACTCGGGGATCTGGCGGCGCAGCGCGAGGACGACGACGGCGAACAGCGCACCCATCAGCAGCATCCAGCGCCACGCGTCCCCGCCGAGGGGAAGGAACGCGATTCCGACGAGGTAGGCGGCCAACGCACCCACGAACCAGGTCGCGCCAAGGACGGTCACGAGCCGGCCGCGCTGCCCGGGAGGGCTGAACTCCGCAAGCAGGGTCGACGAGATCGGATAGTCCGCCCCGATGCCGAGACCCAGCAGGATCCGGAAGGCAATGAGCTGCCACACGTTCTGCGACACGGCGGCCAGCACGGCGAAGGCCACGAACGACAGCAGGTCGATGAGGTACATGGTGCGGCGCCCGATCCTGTCGGTCAGGCGGCCCAGGAACAGCGACCCGACCAGCATGCCGATGACCGCCGAGGATCCCACCAGTCCCTGCAGCGCGGCCGGGATGGCGAATTGCTTCGTCACGAACGGCAAGGCGACCGCGATGACCGTGAGGTCGTAGCCGTCGAGGAACATGCCCGCGGCTGACAGGAAGGTGAGGCGGAGGCGGAACCCTCGCAGCTCCTTGGCGTCCAGCGCTTCATAACCCACTGTGGCCTGGGCCATCGCAGACTCCTCCATGCTCTTCCTCGGCATGCGCTGTCACGGCTAGCGGGGACGGCGCGTACCCTACCGTGCGACAGTGGCGGATGTCAAGCGGTTCTGCCGTTTGGTGAGCGATTATACGGAGCCACTCAGTCATAAGCACTCACCTGCCGTAGCCGACTCGATCGGTTTCGGCGTAGGATGTCGGGCGACCGAAGATCTGGGGGAGTCGCTGCGGCCATCCGCGGTGTCACGGGGGTCAACCAGAGGGTGACGGCACACGACCTAGCACGGGGACCAGCCATGACCGACACAGGGACCGTCAAGGGGGCCACCACGTCGCTCCGAGCCCCCGGCACCTGGTACCGGGGCTACGTCTTCGACCTCGACGGCACCGTCTGGCTCGGCGGACGCCCGCTTCCAGGGGCGGTGGAGGTGCTCCGAGAGCTCCACAGGGTGGGTGGTCGCGTCGTCTTCGTCTCCAACAACACCCTGCACACCGCTGCGGCCTACGCGTCCCAGCTTCGCTCCCTTGGCATTCCCGCGGCTTCCTCCGACGTGATCACCCCCGCCGCGCTCACGTGCGAGTACCTCAGGGAGCACAAGTTCACACGGGTGCACGCGATCTGCGAGGCGCCCCTTCGACGCCAGCTCCGCGGCGCGGGGTTCGAGCTTACACGACGGCCCGAAGAGGTCGAGTGCGTGATCGCCAGCTTCGACCGGCACCTGACCTATGCCAAGCTCTTGCTCGGGCATCGGGCGATCGAACTCGGGGCCGCCTTCGTGGCCACCAACGCGGACCGGGCGTGCCCGATGGAGGACGGCCTCTGGCCGGATGCCGCCGCCGTGATCGGCGCACTCGAGGGGAGCACCGGCGTGAATGTGTCCACGATCATCGGCAAGCCATCGGCCCGCATGATGGCAGCCGCGCTGCGCCGGCTCGCGCTACCCCCGTCCGCCTGCATCATGGTCGGCGACCGGGCCGAGACCGATGTCCGCATGGCGCGGGGATCAGGCGTCGCGGCGGCCCTGGTCCTCACCGGCGCGGGTGCCTCCGAACGGGGCGTGGCGGAGGCTGACTTCGTACTGGCCGACCTGCGCCAGCTGCTGCCCGCGGACGCCTTCGGGGCGGTGGCGGCGAGATGAACGGGCCCCATCTGCCGGCTGCCCGGCTGCGCCTGATTGCCGAGATGGTGCAGCGGTCCGGCTCGGTCCGCCTGCGCGAGCTGCAGGAGCTGCTGGGGGTGTCCGAGCCGACCATCCGCCGCGATCTCGACCTGCTCGAGCGGGAAGGCATCCTGGAACGGACGCACGGGGGCGCAGTGGCGTCGACGGCGTTGATCCGGGAGCCGAATTTCCAGGAGAAGGCGTCTCGCTTCGCCGAGGCCAAGGCGCTGATCGGGCAGGCGGCGGCGACCATGATCCAGCCCGACGACACCGTCTTCGTGCACAGCGGAACTACCTGTCGCGAATTGCTACGGCGACTCCCCGTTGGACTCTGGGTCACGGTCATCACCAGCAATCTTGCCGCCGCCGACCTCAGCCCTGCGCCTCCCGCGCACCTGCTCCTCACCGGGGGCGAGGTCCGCGTCCAATCGAACTCGCTCGTGGGCCCGGCGGCGCACGCCACCCTCAACCGCTACGTGGCCAGCCGTTCCTTCATCGGGGTCGATGGACTCAGCCTGAAGTTCGGCCTGACCACCCCCCACGAATCGGAGGCCGAGGTCGCCCGAACGATGATCGAGCGTACCCACGGGCCGGTGGTGGTGCTGGCCGACCGCTCCAAGCTGGGCGTCGTGGCGGGCGTGGTCACGGCCTCGCTCTCGGAGATCACGCATCTGCTCGTCGAGGCTCCGGTCGACCCCGAGTTCACCCGGAGCCTGGCCCGGGCTGGCGTCGAGGTGCTGATCGCACAGGATGTCCTGGCGCGAGCGGCCGCTCCGGCGGCCGCCAAGTCGGGCGAGCCGTAGGCGCGGGTCGTATTCCTGGCGCGAGCCCCGATCCGCAAGCGAGGCGCCCTCCCTGCCCGAAAGCGGATCGATGCGCAGGCCCCCCGGACGCGCCTCATCAGAGGCACACGGGTCAGCACACCCGACCGACGGCCTCCCGAGGCGACGGTGCGCCCCCGGGTCGACCGAGGGCGCCAGTCGAGGTGGTGGGCCTGCCACCCAGGGGCGACAGTACACCTGGGTGAGCAACCGGGGCGACGGCTTCCGCGTGGACCACGCCCTGCTCTCGCCGAGCCTGGCGCCCGCGCTGCGCGCGGCGGTCATCTCGGAGGCCGAGCGAGTCCCCCGGATCACCGACCATGCGAAGCTGGTGGTGGACCTCGCGCTCGCCTGAGCCACTGCCATCGAGCCCAACGTCCGGCCTCCGCACCATGATCGGATGGTGCCGGGCCCGCTGGGAGAGGCTCGCGCACCCATGCGGCCACCTGGAGCCCGCATCCGGTTCCTTCGGGCGCTGTCTTGTCCGCGCCCGCCCGAGGGGCACCGTGCCCGCCGTCGCCATGCTCGGGCTGCGCTTCGGTCGGGGCGCAGGTCCCCGCCCCGGCGTCGCGGTGCGTCGGTCGCCCGGAGCGCCAGGTGCGGCTCCGCTCCCACGAGGCGTAGCGCTGCCAGCCGCGCATCTGGCTGCCTGACGACGACGGGGCCAAGGTGCCGCGGACAGTGGGCCGAGGCGTTGGGCGGCGCTCCTCCGCCGGTCCCCGTAGGTCGCATGCCCCGGCGCTCCATGACCGGCGGCCCTTGCCGGTGGTCCGCGTGGGATGACTGAATGCGCCGATGGGACGAGGGTCGCCCCCTGGACCAGGAGGATCAGCCATGCGCGACGCGCCGGACCCGCCGAGCGAGGAATCCGAGCTCTCGGCGCTGGTCGCGCTGCTCGGCACCACGTGGTTCGCGGCCGGCCTCTCCCCGGAGGCCCTGCTGAGTCTGGCCCGCCTCGCCCGGCGCTATCAGGTGCCGGCCGGCACGACGCTCCTCGCCGAGGGCCAGCCCGTGCGCGAGCTCGGCATCGTGCTCAGCGGCCGCGTGTCGGTGCGCACCCTTGTCCCGGAGCGGGGGATGGTCACCATCCTGACCGTCGAGCCGGGTGACATCTTCGCGAAGTCCGCGCTCGTCCCGCCCTACCGCTCCACGGCGAGCGTGGTGGCCATCCAGGCCCTCGACGCCATCGCGCTCGACGGGCCCCCGCCTGCGCGCCGCCCTGGCCGCGGACTGCGTCCTCGCCGCGGCGCTCTATCCGCGCCTGGTGCAGGCCATCTCGCGCCGCCTCGACGCCACCCGCCTGCAGCTGCTCGACCTCTTCGCGGGTGAGCCGGGCGGCACGTAGGCTGGCAAGGGCGCCGGAGCGGCGCCCTTGCGTCCGGGGCAGCCGAGCGCAGGAAGCTAGGCGCCCGATCGCCCTCGCCCGATCACCGGCCGGCCAACAAGCCTCCAGCCGGAGCACCTCACCGAAGACGCCGGCCTCGTCTGCTCCCGCCGACGCCCGCGCTAGAGATGCCAGCCCCGCAGCGACGCCTGGCGCGACGAGGCGCGGGCCTGCGCGGAGCGGAC
>JAJYDP010000444.1 GCA_021777365.1 Chloroflexota bacterium
CAGGATGCGGCCGAGCGGCCGGTGCGCGACCTGGTCGAAGTGGTCCGCGGGATCCGCAATGCAAGGGCCGAATCGGGGATAGACCCGGGCGAGTGGCTCGAGGGCAGGCTCTACCTGGACGATCGGGAGACGCGCGAGACGTTCGAACAGCTCGCCGCATCGCTCGCGCCGCTCGCGCGGACTCGCCTCGTCCCGGTCGCAATGCAGGACGCGCTCGAGGACGCCGGCGACGGGCTCTCGGTGGTGGTGGGCCGGCACGTCGCCCGGGTCACGCGGGGCTCCGCCGACCTGGCCCGTGAACGCGCCAGGCTCGAGCGCGAGCTGGAGGAGACGCGGCAGCTGCTCGGCGCCGCGGACGCCCGGCTCGCCAACGCCGACTTCGTCGCGCGGGCGCCCGCGAGCGTGGTCGATGGCGCGAGGGCCCGCGCCGAGGAGCTCCGCGAGCGGGCCGCCGCGCTGGCCGATCGGCTGGGCGACCGCGCGTGACGGGACGGGCGGGTCCCACGGCCCGACCGCCCCGCGCCGGGTGGAACGCCGCGCGACGACCGGGGCCATGAGCGTGGCTGGTACGATGCGCGTGGTCGAACGCCGACGCCTGTCACGGCCCGACCGGGAGGTCCTGACTTGCCGCTCGAGTTCCTGAAGCGCCGAAAGAGGACGGACGAGCCGCCGGCGCCTCAGCCTGCCGTGCCGGAGGAGATCGAGCCCGAAGAGTTCGAGGTTCGCATCCACTACCGTGCGAAGAGCACCGAGGGCGTGCGGATGCAGAACGGCCAGGCCGCGCTGCGCGAGCTGCCGGCCATGCTCGCGGGTGTGGCCAAGACCGACATCGACCTGCTCTATCCGCTGCCGGTGGAGCTCAGCGACGCGGCCCCCGTGATCGTGCAGCCGTCCGAGGCGATGCAGTGGCTCACGGCGCACCAGGCGGACAGCCCCATCGCCCGGCACGCGCTGCTGGTCCTTGAGACGCTCGGGGCCGTCGACCTGGCCTTCGACTCGCTCGCGGTGGCGCTCCTCCACGGCGAGACCGACACGTCCGGGTACCCGGAGTACAACGCCATCGTGGGCGGCGTCGCGTCCCACTGGGACGAGGCGACCGGCGACATGCTGGTCCGGGCCGTCGTCGGGTGGGGGGGCAAGGGCGTCCGCGGGGACACCGACCGCACGGCCCAGAAGATCCTGTCCAACCTGCTGGCCAACGTCCTCGCGAGCCAGTACGCGATCGGAATGGCGCCGTCGGAGCGCCCCGTACCGGCCGCCGGTGCCGGGGGTCTGGTGTGCGCCTCGTGCGGGTTCGTGTCAGGGCACGAGCGGGCCTTCTACTGTCCGAAATGCGGCATGCGCCTGCTGCGCGGGTAGGGGACGAGGAGGTCCAGGGTGCCGGTCTACGACTACGCCTGCACGGTGTGCGACCGCACGGTCGAGGTGACGCATGGGATCCACGCCCACGGGCCGTCGACGTGCGAGGTCTGCGGCGGGCCCATGCGCAAGCTGCTGTCGCCGCCCGCGATCGTGTTCAAGGGCTCTGGCTGGGCCAAGAAGGACGCGCGGGCGTCGAGCCACGCGAGGGCGGGCCGGAAGCACGCGGGTGAGCACGCGTCGGGTGGATCCGGCGACGCGACCTCGGCGGGGGACGCCGGCGCAGGCGCACCGAAGACGAGCGGGGGCGACGCGGGCGGGTCGGACGCCCACTGACGTGCCGAAGCCGCCGTCTGACTGGATCACCCTGGCGGACGCGACACGGATCCTGGCCGCCGCGAACATCCGGGTGAGCCCGTCGACCCTGGCGCGGTGGGCCAGGGAGGGACGCATCCAGAGCGCGCGTCCCGGGCGGCTCATCTACGTGCGGCGATCGCAGATCCGGGCGATGCTGCGACCGCGGGGACGGGGAGGGATACCGGACGTGCCGCTCCCGGCGCCCTCCGACGCGCCCGGGCAGGAGGCGCTGTTCGAGGGGCTGGAGGACTAGTTGGCCGCGTCCCGCGAGGACAGGGCCCGGCTCCGGCGGCTCGAGCCGCAGCCGGGGTCCAGGCTCGCGCGGCTGATCGCGCGTGTCGGAGGCGACGAGTACGCGGTTGAGCTCCGCGACCTGCTCGACGAGTTCTCCGAGATCGGAGGGGATCTGCTCTCGGCGGCCCTCGCGCTGCGGGCGCTGGTCGGGTTCCTCGTGACCCTGCTGCTGCTGGCCGTCGGGGTCGGCGTCCTCTCCGACGATCCAGCCGTGCGAGCAGCGATCGTCGAGCGGGCGTCGCGGCTGGTGCCGGGCCTGGAGGAGCCGGTGCGGAGCATGTTGCGCGAGCTGTCCTCGGGCCGGGCGACGTACTCGGCGCTCGCGCTCCTCGGGCTCGCGTGGACCACCGGCGGGGTGTACGGGGCGCTCGACAGCGCGCTCCGCCGGGTCTTCCCCGGTGGGCGTCCGCGTGGCATGGTCGAACGCCGGGTGCGGGGCATGCTGGCGGTGGTGCTGATCTTCGGATCCGTCGCCATCCTCCTCGTCCTCGGCGCCGCATGGTCGGCGGTCGAGAGCAGCCTGCTCCCGGCCGACGTCACCGCCTGGCGGATCGCCAACCCGATCGCCGGCGCCGTGATCGCGAGCGGTGTCATCCTGGTCGTGTACCGGCTCGTTCCGACGGCGCCCCCGACCGTGCGCGAGGCGAGTCTGCCCGCGTTCGTCGCGGGGACCACCGTGGCGGTCATGACCGCAGCCTACGCGCTGATCGCGCCGCGTCTCGTGGGGGCCCTGAACGTGTTCGGGACGGTTGCGGCCGTCATCGGCACGCTGCTCTGGCTCGCCTGGATCTTCCGAGTCATCCTGCTGGCGGGCCTGTGGGCGTGCAGGCGGCGAGACGCGCAGGGGGTCCCGGCGACGCCCGGGATGGATTGAGGCGTTCGGCGGCGCGGGCGACGACCCCGCGCCGGGTGTCAGACCTGGCGCGCCCCGCAGCGACGGCAGAAGCGGGCGCTCGCCGAGAGCGGCAGGCCGCAGCCGGTACATGCCTGGATCCCGGAGCCGGGACGGGTCACGAGATCGCGCGTGGATTCCTCCCAGACGCTCCGAGTGACGCGCAACGAGACCTGCGGATGCGGGGTCTCGCTGCGATGGAGCAGGCGGGCCATGGAAGCGGACGACGCCGTACCGGGCTCGTACGGGCGCTCCCGGGGGGTGGGAGGCCAGCCGGCGGGGGCAGCCGGTGTCTCGTCCGGGGCGACGATCTGCCAGGGTGTCGTGCCGGGAGCCGCGGGCTGGGGCGGGCGCAGCGGGATGCGGGGTGGACGCAGGGGGGCCCGCGGCTGCTCCACAGGCGCAGGTGCCGGCTCGACCGGCGCCCGTGGTGGCTCCGCCGGCTGCAGCGGCGCCTGGGTCTCGGGCTCCAGGGGGGACTCCGTCGCGGCCTGGGAGGACGGGGGCTCGGGCAGCCCGGCCGCCGGCTCGACCGGGACGGCGACCTCGACCTCGGCCGCCGGCTCGACCGGGACGGCGACCTCGACCTCGGCCGCCGGCTCGACCGGGACGGCGACCTCGACCTCGGCCGCCGGCTCGACCGGGACGGCGACCTGCCGCGCACCTCCGGCGGGAGCCTCGAGCACGGTCGGTGGTTCGATCGCGACCGGGGCCCCGATTTCGGTCTCGGCCAGGGCCTCGACTGCGGCCGCCAGGTCCGGTTCTCGCTCTGCCTGCAGTGCGGCAACCGTCTCCACTGCGGACGGCTCCGGCTTCTCGGCGTACGAGGGCACCGGCTCGACCGTGGCCTCCAGTCTGCTCAAGGCGGCCTGCAGTTCCCGCTGCTCGAGCGGGTCGGGGACGCCGGGCATGGGCGCGCACGTGCGACACCGTCCCGCGGCCTCGTTCCAGCAATCGCGGCAGGTGTACTGGCGGCAGGTGAAGCAGAAGTTGAAGGTGTCGTGGAACGCCTGGAGCTGGATCCCGGATGCTTGCCGCTCACGCTCGCGACGCGCCTCGGCGAGCGCCTCGTCCAGGGATTCGTCCGAGGTGAGGTAGTTGCGGAGGCCGTGCGCGAACGTCCGGGCACGAGTCAGCGGGCTGCTGGTGGCCGCAGCGGACTCGAACGTGAACCTGGCGCCGCACCGCTCGCAGTACGACTCGGTGAGGATCTCGGACATCCCGCGACGAACCCTCGCTTGGCAGAGCAGCTACAGAGTACAGGCATCTGCGCATGCGGCATCCCCGACATCCGTCGGCCCCGGGCGGGCCAAACGTCCGGCTCCCGGGGCCCGCACGCCACCGGAGGCTCCCGGGGGCCACGGGGTCCGGGTGCTAGACTCGGCCATCCGATGAGCGGCCCACTCGCCGCGCTCGAGCGGCTCTTCGAGCGCATCTTCGAGCGTCCAGCAGCGCGGCTGTTCGGGACCGGCGTCGAGCCTGTCCAGGTGCGTCATCGACTCGAACGCGCCATGGACGGCGCGCAGCATGCGCCCGGCGGATACGCGCCGCACCGGTACACCGTCCGCGTGAATCCCGGCGACCTGGCCGGCCTCGGCGACCTGGTCCCGGCCTTTGCCGCCGCCCTCGTGGCGCATGCCCGCAGCCAGGGGTACCGGCTCCGGGGCCAGCCGACCGTCCAGCTCGCCGGTGATCCCGGGGTGGCCCCCGGCGACCTGGCGGTGGAGACGGGCTTCGGGATCGATGACGGCCGTGCACCGACGGGAGCCGTGGGCCGGCCGGGCGGCGCACCGGTCGGCGACCTCGGGCAGGCGCCGGCCGGCGCGACGATGGTGTTCGAGGTACCGAAGGCCCGCGTGCCGTACGCGACGCTCCGGGTGGAGACGCCGGGTGTCGCGCCGCGCGAGTTCCCGGTCCGTGCGCCGAGCGTCCGGATCGGTCGCGGCGAGGAGAACGATCTCGTACTGCCCGACGCCCGCAT
>JAJYDP010000445.1 GCA_021777365.1 Chloroflexota bacterium
TCGTGGGCGACGGCGAGGCGGAGACCGGGCCGCTCGCGGGGAGCTGGCAGAGCAACAAGTTCCTCGACCCGGCCACCGACGGGGCGGTCCTCCCGATCCTGCACCTCAACGGCTACAAGATCGCCAACCCCACGGTGCTCGCACGCATTCCCGGCGGCGAGCTGCAGGCGTTCTTCGAGGGCCACGGGTACCACCCATACGTCGTCGAGGGCGACGACCCGGTCGCCGTCCACCAGCGCCTGGCGGGCGTGCTCGACGATTGCGTACGGGAGATCCACGACATCCAGCGCGCCGCCCGCGAGCGCGGCGAAACGGCCCGGCCCCGCTGGCCGATGATCGTCCTGCGGACCCCCAAGGGCTGGACCGGCCCGAAGGAGGTCGACGGCAAGCCGGTCGAGGGCACCTGGCGGGCGCACCAGGTGCCCATGGCCGAAGCCCGCACCAACCCCGAGCACCTGGCCATCCTCGACCGCTGGATGCGGAGCTACCGGCCGGACGAGCTGTTCGACGAGCACGGCACGCTCGTCCCGGAGCTGCGGGCGCTGCCCCCGACGAGCTGGCGCCGCATGAGCGCGAACCCGCACGCGAACGGCGGCCTGCTGCTCCGTGACCTCGCGCTGCCGGACTTCCGCGACTACGCCGTGCCCGCCGACCGGCCGGGCACGAACCGGTCCGAGGCCACCCGGGTCCTGGGCGCGTTCGTGCGCGACGTGATCGCGCGGAACCGCGAGACGTTCCGGCTGTTCGGGCCCGACGAGACCGCGTCGAACCGCCTGGGCGCGGTGTTCGAGGTCACGGACCGCGCCTTCGACGGCCAACTCCTGCCCACCGACGACCACGTCGCGCCCGGGGGCCGCGTAATGGAGGTGCTCTCCGAGCACCTCTGCCAGGGCTGGCTCGAGGGCTACCTCCTCACCGGGCGCCACGGCCTCTTCGACTGCTACGAGGCATTCATCCACATCGTCGACTCGATGTTCAACCAGCACGCCAAGTGGCTGGAGACCACCAACCGCATCCCATGGCGCCGGCCCATCGCCTCGCTCAACTACCTGCTCAGCTCGCACGTCTGGCGCCAGGACCACAACGGGTTCAGCCACCAGGACCCGGGGTTCATCGACTACGTGGTCAACAAGAAGGCCGAGGTCGTGCGCGTCTACCTGCCGCCCGACGCCAACTGCCTGCTCTCGGTGGCCGACCACTGCCTGCGGAGCCGCCAGTACGTGAACGTGATCGTGGCGGGGAAGCAGCCGGCGCTTAACTGGCTCTCGATGAACCAGGCGATCCTGCACTGCACGCGCGGGATCGGGATCTGGGATTTCGCGAGCAACGACCAGGGCGGCGAGCCCGACGTGGTGATGGGCTGCTGCGGCGACATCCCCACGCTGGAGACGCTGGCCGCGGTCGACCTGGTCCGCCAGCACCTGCCCGAGCTGAAGGTGCGCGTGGTGAACGTGGTCGACCTGATGCGCCTGCAGCCGTCCACCGAGCACCCCCACGGGCTGTCCGATGGCGAGTTCGACTCGCTCTTCACCACCGACCGCCCGGTCGTCTTTGCCCACCACGGCTACCCGTGGCTGATCCACCGCCTCACCTACCGCCGCCGGAACCACGCCAACATCCACGTCCGGGGCTACAAGGAAGAGGGCACCACCACCACGCCGTTCGACATGGTGATGCTCAACGACCTCGACCGCTTCCACCTGGTGATGGACGTGATCGACCGGGTGCCGGGGCTGGCGTCGCGCGCCGGACACGTGCGCCAGTTGATGGCCGACCGCCGCCTGGAGGCCCGGGCGTACACCCGCCTCGAGGGGGACGATCTGCCCGAGATCCGGGACTGGGCCTGGCCGTACTGACCTGGCCGCGTCCGTGCCGCGCCGAGCGGCCACCACGCGGCCCCGAACGGACCGGAGGGAGGCGCAACCCATGCGCGTGCTGGTCGTCAACGCGGGCTCGAGCAGCCTCAAGCTCCGCGTGCTGGACGAGGCGGACCGGACGGCAGCCTCGGCCGACCTGCCCGCGCCCCGTGGACACGCCGACGAGGTCACCGTCCCCCCTGTGCTGGCGTCGTTCGGGCCGATCGACGCCGTCGGCCACCGGATCGTGCACGGGGGCCGGGTCTACTCCGCGCCAGTGCGCGTCGACGCGGCGGTGCGGGCCCGGCTGGAGGCCCTGACCGACCTCGCGCCGCTCCACCAGCCCAAGTCGCTCGCCGCGCTCGACGTGGTCTCCGCGGCGCTCCCGGACGTTCCCGCGGTGGCCTGCTTCGATACCGCCTTCCACGCCGAGATCCCGCCGGAGGCGGCAACCTACGCGCTCCCCAGGGAGTGGCGAGAGCGCTGGGACCTGCGCCGGTACGGCTTCCACGGCCTCTCGCACGCGTACGCGTCGCGACGCGCCGCCGAGCTGCTGGGGCGGCCCATGGAGGAACTGCGCATCGTGACCTGCCACCTGGGCGCGGGAGCCTCGCTGGCCGCGGTGCGGGGCGGCCGCTCAGTCGACACGACCATGGGGTTCACCCCGCTCGAGGGGCTGGTCATGGCGACCCGGTCCGGGTCCGTGGACCCGGGCCTTGTGCTCTGGCTGGAGGAGCACGTCGGGCTGCCGCCGGGCGAGCTGGCGGCCGCGCTCGAGCACCGGTCCGGCTTGCTCGGGCTCACCGGGACGGCCGACATGCGGGCGATCCTGGCGCGGGCCGGCGCGGGCGACCGGGACGCGGCGGCGGCGCTGGGCGTCTACCTGCACCGGCTCCGGGCGCAGATCGCGGGCATGGCGGCGGCGATGGACGGCCTCGACACGCTGGTGTTCACGGGCGGGGTCGGCGAGAACGCGCCGGAGATCCGGGAGCGGGCGGCCGACGGGCTGGGGTTCCTGGGCGTGGCGATCAACGAGGACGCCAACCGGACGGGGACGGGTGACCGGGACATCTCGGCCACCGGGTCATTCGCGACCACGCTCGTGGTCGCCGCCCGCGAGGACGTGCAGATCGCCCACGAGGTACGGGCGCTGCTCGGCGCGTGACGTCAGGCGCGGGCGCTGCTCGGCGCGCGACGTCAGGCGCGAACCTCCTGGCGCATGAACGCGACGTACCCGAGCCCGAAACAGACGACCGTAAGCGCCACGAGCGCCACGCCCTGCGGCCAGCCCAGCAGCAGGCTCTGCTCGAACGGAAGGATCGACGGCAGCGCGGCGGCGCTCTGCTGCGACGGCAGGATGATCCCCACCGTCTGCACGCTCGGATCGAGCAGGTACGCCGTCGCCTCGCCGTACAGCTCGCCCGGCGAGATCCGCGACAGGTCCAGCTGCAGCTGCGCGTTGGCCACCTGCTGGTCGAGCGTCGGGTTCGACGGGACGGGCGACAGGACGCCGGCCGCGATGCCGGTGAGCAGCGACGCGAACAGCGTCAGCACCAGCCAGACCGAGATCGCGGCCAGCGCGGAGGTGGCCGCCCGGCGGAGCACGACAGAGCACAGCATCGCGAACGCCAGCCAGAACCCGACGTAGATGATCGTGACCACCACCCAGGCCACCACGCGCGCCACGTCGTCCGGACTCGGGACGATCCCCAGCTCGAAGAACGCGAACCCGGACACCAGCACCGTGATCGCCGCCAGCACGAGTCCGATCGCCGCGATCCCCGCGGCGAACTTGCCGTTGATCACGTCGTCGCGGTGGATCGGCTGTGCCACCAGGCGTGGGAGGGTCCGCTCGGAACGCTCGCCGTTGATCGCGTCGAACCCGAACGCGATCCCCAGCAGCGGACCCAGCAGGCCGACGAGGGTCGCGAACGAGGGGATCTGCGACGAGGGCGACTGCGCGCTGAACAGCAGCACGAACAACCCGGCCGAGCCGGTCGCCTGCTGCGCGTTGGTACGGACGAACGTGGTGGTGGAGTAGATCGCGGCCACGGCGGCGAGGCCGAGGATCGCGATCAGGATGAAGAGCCGGATGCTCAGGACGTGGTCGCCGAACTCCTTGTCGGCGATGACCCGCCAGCCTCCGCTCGGGATCCGCTCCCCGGAACCGGTCCCGCGGCCTCGCGGCCGCGCGAGGAACCCGCCGCCCGCCTCGGGCACACCGTCCGCCTCGGGCGGCACCGGATCCATAACCTCAGGCTGCATGGCCATTGCCGGCCTCCTCCTTCGAGAAGTACCGCATGTAGATCTCGTCCAGGTCGTCGCCCACCCTTCGCAGGTGCCAGACCCCTAGGCCGCGCCCGGCCAGCTCGCCGGCGAGCCGCGACTGCAGCGACCGGGCCCCGGTCACGCGCCATATTCGCGCGTCGTGCTCGTCGCGGACGACCTCGTGCACGCCGGGAACCGCCCGCAGGGCGGGTTCGAACGCATCGGCCGGTCCGTCGAGCCCGATCTCCACCTGCAGCGTGTCCCCCGCCATCTGCTCTGCCAGGCGCCGCATGGTCCCCTGCGCCACGATCCTGCCCGACACGAAGATCGCGACCCGGTCACACACCTGCTGGACCTGGTGGAGCAGGTGGCTGGAGAGCAGGACCGCCGCGCCGCGGTCGCGGGCGATCGAGCGGATCGACGCCAGCACTTCGGTGACGCCGGCCGGATCGATCGCGGTCGTCGGCTCGTCGAGGATCACCACCGACGGGTCCTTCACCAGCGCGTCGGCGAGGCCGAGGCGCTGTCGCATGCCCCGCGAGTACGTGTCCACCGGCCGGTCCCCGACGTCCGCCAGCCCGACCTGCCGGAGCAGATCCCCCACCCGCTCCTCGGTCGTCTTCGCATCGATGCGGTTCAGGCGGGCCGTGTACCGCAGGTTCTGGCGGCCGGTCAGTCCGCCGTAGAAGCCGACCTCGTCGGGCAGGTAGCCGACGCGGCGCTTCACCTCCAGCGGTGACCGGGTGGGGTCGT
>JAJYDP010000446.1 GCA_021777365.1 Chloroflexota bacterium
AGATGGCGATGATCGGCGTGCGCTGCGACGGGGAGAAGCTGGTGTCCGCGGCGGAGGAGATCGCCGCTCTGCCCGAGGTCTCGTACGCCGTCATCACCGCGGGCCACTACGACATCCTGGTCGAGACGGTGTGCGAGAACAACGAGGCACTGCTCTCGTTCCTGGTCGACCGGCTGCGCCACGTCGACGGGGTGCGGGAGACGGAGGCGTTCGTCTACCTTCGCATCGTCAAGGAGACGTACCAGTGGGGCACGCGCTGAGCCTCCGGACCGGAGGCTGATCCGCCGACCCCGATCAGACCGCCAGGCGCGCCTCCAGCTCCAGCACGTGCTCCCACTCGTGCTCGAGCATCCTGCGCAGCATGCGGCGCGCGGTCTGTGCCGTCCTGCCACGCTGGACCACCTGCGATCGTTCGTCGTCGGTCAGGGCGGCGAGCCGCTCCCGGACGATCGACCGCTCCAGCGCGAGCGCCTCCCACGGATGCTCGGGTGAGCGCTCCACGGCGGTGGCCGCTGCGCCGAGCCCCTCGACGGGTCCCACCAGGGCGTGGAGATACCCGCGTTCCGCGCCCGCCACGTGGGCGAGGATCCCGGCCGCGGACCGTCCCTTCGCGTCGGGGGCGCCAGCCAGGCCCCCCGGCTGTGCCCGCGCGGCCGCCACCAGCTCGTCGCGCGACCACTCGAGCCATCGCAGGCCACGCAGGAGCTCGTCCGCGTCGACGGCCTCGCGGTCCGCCACGAACGACACCACGCCGTACCCCAGGAAACCGCCGCTCGTGTCCATCTCGGTCACCACGAGCTCCAGGGGCTCGGGCTCCGGGAAGGGCTCCCCGTGGCGGCGCAGGAACTCCACCCGGACCCGGATCGCCTCGGCGAGGTGCTCGATCGCGTCGTCGACGGTGGGGCCCATGGCCGTGGCCCCCGGAAGGGTCACGGCATGGGCCATCGTCTTGCGATGCCGGGGGCCGGTCTCGAGGCATACGTCGAACCGCATCGCCGGTGAGCATAGCGCGCGGCCCCCAGCGCGCGGAGGCGGGGCGCAGCGTGGTGCGGGCTGCACGTGACTGGTATTGTGGTGATATCATCACGCTACTAGGAGGGCCGCATGATCCAGGAACGAGAGGCTCGGGCGCTCCCCGGGTACCCCATGCTGTTCGCACTGCTCACGGTCACCGTGGCGCTGGTCGTCGCCGTGATCTTCGGCGTCGTCGAGATCGACCACCTGGGACGGGGCGGCGCGCTCGGGGTGGCCGTGGTCGTTGTCGTGCTCGCCTGGGGGTACGGCGGCCTGACGCCGGTGAACCCGAACGAGGCACGAGCGCTGGTGCTGTTCGGTCGGTACGCCGGCAGCATCAAGGAACAGGGCTTCTGGTGGGTCAACCCGTTCACCCGCCGCCCTCGCGTGTCGATCAAGGTGCGCAACTTCGAGAGCCAGAAGCTCAAGGTCAACGACCACGACGGCAACCCCATCGAGATCGCGGCGGTGGTCGTCTGGCGCGTCGTCGACACCGCGGAGGCGCTCTTCGAGGTGGACGACTACGCCCAGTTCCTGAAGGTCCAGACGGAGGCCGCGATCCGCACCCTGGCAACCTCCTACCCGTACGACGCGCACCAGGAGGGCGAGCTGTCGCTGCGCGGCAACCCGCACGAGGTCGGGGAGCAGCTGCAGGCGGAGGTCCAGGGTCGCCTCCAGAAGGCCGGCATCGAGGTGATGGACACCCGCATCAGTCACCTTGCCTACGCGCCGGAGATCGCGAACGCGATGCTGCGCCGCCAGCAGGCGAGCGCCGTCATCGACGCCCGCACCCGGATCGTCGAGGGCGCCGTGAGCATGGTGCAGATGGCGCTCGAGCAGCTCTCGACGAAGCACATCGTCGAGCTCGACGAGGAGCGCAAGGCGACGATGGTCAGCAACCTGCTCGTGGTCCTCTGCAGCGAGCACGACACCCAGCCGGTGGTGAACACGGGCACCCTGTACCAGTAGCCGGCGAGCCGGGGATCCCGGGGCGGACGATGGTGGAGCGCAAGCCCTTCCTGCTGCGACTCGATCCCGCCACCATGGCCGCCCTGCGCGCCTGGGCGGGCGATGACCTGCGGAGCCTCAACGGGCAGATCGAGTTCCTGCTCCGACGCGCGCTGCGCGATGCGGGCCGGCTTCCTGCACCCAGAGGACGCGGCGAAGCGGCAGGGCCCGCGGCAGATCGCGGCGATCGAGGAGCCAACCGCGACGTGATGAACGGCAGCCGGGCCGCAGCCGTACCAGCAACGCCAGTGCGGAGTGAAGGACGTGGCGATGGATGATCGGGTGCTCGAGATCGACGGAATCTCGAAGCGGTACGGGCAGACCGTCGCCGTGCAGGATCTCACCTTCGAGGTGCGTGCCGGCGAGCTGTTCGGGTTCGTCGGGCGCAACGGGGCGGGCAAGACGACCACCATGCGCATCGTGCTCGGTGTGCTGGCGGCCGATGCCGGCGAGGTGCGCTGGGAGGGCAGGACGCTCGATTTCACGGCGCGTCGCCGGATCGGCTACATGCCCGAGGAGCGCGGGCTCTATCCCAGGATGCACGTGCTCGAGCAGCTTGCGTACCTGGGCGAACTGCACGGGATGAGCGGCGCGGACGCTACCGCATCAGGCCTCCGCTGGCTCGAGCGTTTCGGACTGGCGGAGCGGCGCGACGCCGAGCTGCAGGCGCTGAGCATGGGCAACCAGCAGCGCATCCAGCTCGCCGCGGCACTCGTCTTCGCCCCGGAGGCCCTCGTTCTCGACGAGCCGTTCGCCGGGCTCGACCCGGTCGCGGTGGACGTGATGAGCGGGGTCCTCCGCGAGCAGGCCGACGCGGGCCTGCCGGTGATCTTCTCCAGCCACGAGCTGGACCTTGTCGAGCGGCTCTGCGACCGGGTGGGGATCATCGACCACGGCCGCATGGTGGCCTGCGGCACGGTCGACGAGCTGCGACGGGGAGGCCCGGAGCGCCTCTGGGTCGACGTGCCTGCGGCGCCGTCGGGCTGGGCCGAGGGGTTGAGTGGCGCGACCGCGGTGCGCACCGACGGCTCGAAGGTGCTGCTCGAACTGGCGGAAGGGGCCGACGACCAGGCGATCCTGCAGGCCGCCCTTCGAACCGGACCGGTCCAGGAGTTCCGCAGGTCAGAGCCGAGCCTCGTCGAGGTCTTCCGTGACGTGGTCGGGGAGAAGCAGCCGTGACCTCGCCATTCCCATCCCCCGACCCCGAGCCGGCGTGGCGGTGGGGGGACCTGTGGCATGCGTCGGACGCCGTACTCGGCCTCGCCGCGCTCGCGCTCGTCGTCGGGTGTTCATCCGCTCCGACGGCATCGCCCGGCGCATCCTCATCGGTGGTGGCAACGGCTTCCGGGCTGGCCGGTGCGCAGAAGTGCGCCTGGCCGGAGGAGGTCGATGCCTACTCGGCGAACACGGTGATCCCGGACGTCGCGGACGTGGTCTGGATCGATTCCTTTTCGGTTGCGCCCGGCCTGCGCATCGTCCTGTCGGGCACCTTCCCCGATTCTCGGTACGCCTCGTTGCAGGTCTACGACCGGGTCGGCGCCCCGTTCAGGCGTAACGGTGTGGGGTCCACGCTGACCGACTACCAGATCTCCCCGGATGCGGGCAGCGTCAATCCCTGGCAGCAGCAGGCTGCGCCCGGCGGACACTTCACGGTGACGCTTCGCGAGGACGTCGCGCCGGGCCAGGTGAACACGATCCCGCTCGCGCCGGCGGGCACGACCAGCGGGCGGGGCGTCCTGGTGTACCGCGTGTACCTCCCTGCAGGCGGCGACTCCTCGAAGATCGAGCTGCCCTCCATGACGCTGCAACAGGGGGGCCGTTCGGAGTCGCTCGCGCCCTGCACGAGCTTCTACACGCCCCTGACCGCCCCACGATCGGCGTCCTCCACCGCGCCGACGCCAACCCCGACGCCGACGCCGAGCCCTTCCGCTACGCCGCGAGTGGGCCAGCTCCAGTTCTTCAAGGCCAGCATCGACACGCTGGCGCCGAACGTCGACACGCCGTACGTCCTGTCCTACCTCACGCCCCCAGGTCCCGCTGACGTGGTCGTGATCCGGGCCAAGGCACCCACGCACGCGACGGGCGTCCATCCGTCGCCCTGGCCCGCCGCCAATGAGGACGTCCGCTACTGGTCCCTGTGCATGGCGCTCGCGACCGGGGTGGTCCCGACGGTGATGAACCTGCTGCCGTCAGGCGGCATCGACACCGGCTGTCGCGCCGACGACCAGGTGACGCTCGACGCGGCCGGCGACTATGCCTTCGTGCTGGGTACCGAGGCGCAGCGCGCCACGATCCTGGGCGTCGCGGACACCACGTTCCTGCCGTTCTCGGCGGCGCAGCCGGCCACGACCCACCTCCTCATGTTCCGCTTCATGCTCGTGAACCCGAGCTTCGCCTACTCGCCGGGTCGCGTGGCCCAGGGCAACGACCCGGCGGCCACCGCAGCGGTCATGGGCCCCTACTACCCGCGCGCCGCGATCTGCCCCCTGAGCACGCTGGTCGCGGCGGGAGTGTCGGGGTGCTTCAAGTGACCGCACTGCCGCTCGTCGTCCTCGTCGCCCGGCGCGAGATCCTCGTCCGCCTGCGTTCCCGCGCCGTCGTCGCCAGCACGCTCGTCATGGTCGCCCTCGTGGTGATCGGCATCGGCCTGTACTCCCTCGTCGGCGGCCGGACCAACACCCTGCGCGTTGGGTTCAGCGGCGGGGCCCAGGCGCTCGAACAGGACTTCAGCGCCTCACTGACCGCGCTGGGGCAGTCGGTCACGGTGAGCAACATCGCCGACGAGGCCGCGGGCAGGAGCCAGGTGTCCGAGGGCACCCTGGACGTCCTGGTGACGGGGCCCGCGACGTCACCG
>JAJYDP010000447.1 GCA_021777365.1 Chloroflexota bacterium
CTGCTCCGGGGTCTCATCCTGTTCGATGTGTCCCTTGGGGAACACCCATTCGCGGCCATGCTGCACGATCAGGCAACCCCCTCCATCGAGGACGACCGCTCCCGCCGACCGATGGAAGATCTGGACGGGTCGCATGGGCGTCTCCTCCCTCCTGGTCACCGTCATGCCCCCGGCATCATCAGGTGCACCGACAACAAAAACGGCCCCTGGAGACAACTCCAGAAGCCATCACCCGCCCTGCGGGAGCCATAGCCTGACGCGAGCTTCATCGCGCCGATTCGGTTGTTACCGCGATCATAGCGCATCGCTCATCGGGCACGTCCGATCCGGTCGGGATCACCCCGCCCGGCGTCCTCGCCGGCCCATCATGCCGGCCCGCCCCGGGTCAGCCCAGTCCACCTGTCGACGGAAGACCCCGGCCGCCCGCGCGCCGGTGGACGACCACGATCAACGGGACGGCCAGCAGCTCGGCCGCCACCGAGAAGACGACCAGCGCGGGAATGGCTGCGTCGTACAGGATGCCCATGGCCGCGCTGCCCAGGAACCACGCCACGCCGTACAGCAGGTTGAACAGGCCGTACGCCGACGCGATCCGCCGGGAGGGAACCATGCCGGCAACCGCCGCGGCCATGATCGATTCGTGGACGCCCATCCCGAGACCCCAGAGCAGCGTCCCGACGAACGCCTCGGGCGGGGCGCCCAGGAACACGAGGGGCGCGAAGCACGCCGAGAGCAGCGTGAGCGGGACGAGCACCACGATCCCGGCGCGGTCGAAGAGGCGACCCAGGGCCAGCGATCCGAGCCCGCTCACGCCCATCGCGGCCGCATAGAAGAGCGGCACCCAGTCGCTCGGGACGGTGCGGGCCTGCTGGAAGTGGAACGCCATGAGCGAGAAGTCCGCGAACCCCGCCGCCACGAGCATCGTCGCCGCCAGGTAGATCCACAGCTCGCGAGGCAGGCCGCCCGTGTGCACGTCGGCCGGGCGGGCAGCGAGGTCGCCGGGGTTCGGGTAGTTGAGGCGGGCGACGGCGAGGATCCCGAGTGTCAGCAGCGCCGGGATCAGCAGCACGGCGAACGCGACCTGGTACTGGCCCCGCATGGCCAGGATGGCGGCCGCCACGAGCGGTCCGATCAGGGCGCCGAGCTGGTCCAGCGCCTCGTGCAGCCCGAACCCCCATCCCCGCCCGATCTCGCTCGTGGCGTGGGCGAGCATCGCGTCCCGCGGCGGGTTGCGCATCGCCTTGCCCACGCGCTCCAGGGCGATCAGGATCGCGGCCGCCTCCCAGCTGCCCGCCAGCGCCAGCGCCGGTACCGCGGCCATCTGCACCGTGTAGCCGGCGAGGGTGATGGGCCAGTACCGGCCGGTCATGTCGCTGAGGCGGCCCGATACGATGCGGAGCCCATACCCGAGCAGCTCGCCGCCGCCGGCGATGATCCCCACGGCCGTGGCGCTCGCCCCGAGCACGGCCAGGTACGGCCCGGTGATGCTGCGCGACCCCTCGTACGTCATGTCCGCGAACAGGCTCACGATGCCGATCAGAACGACGAAGCGCAGGGCCGGCGACCGCCACGAGGAAGCGCGAACCCCGGATGGCAAGCGTTCCCCGCTCGATCGACTCATGGCTTGACCTCCACGTTTCCCGGCCTGATACGCAAGATGGCTCCCGGGGCATGCCCAGAAGCCATCACCCGACCAGGCGGGAATCGTTGGGCGCGAGCTTCATCGCGCCGATTCGGTTGCGTGCAGCATAGCCCAGCGGGACCGGGCCGGGTGCGGCGCGGTATCCCAGGCGCGGTATCGCAGGCGGCTTCGAACGGCCATCCCGGCGCGGCCACGCGGGGCGATGGCAGAGGGGCAGTACACTTCCGGCGCACGGCGATGAGGCCCGCCGCGGCAGCTCTCTGGACTCGCGGCTCCGCCGCTGACGGCTTCTACCTGCAGGCAGCAAGGAGAAGCGGCCGTGCGCGCGGTCAGACGCGATGGATCGCCCCCGTCACGGGGGGCTGGGCCGGGCGGCAGAGCCTTCCAGGCGTCGAACAGCTGCCCCCATCCGGAAGCTCGGGCCCGGGCCGTCGGAGCGCCCCGACCCGACCGACCCGACCGACCCGACCGGGATCCAGCCGCGCGCGTGCGGCCCTCCGTTGCCGGGACGCGGTCGCGTCACGCATGCCCCAGGAGGTGACGCTCCCTTGGCATTTCGCAGCATCCTGTTCGACGATTCCGCAACTCCGGCGGCGCCGGCCGAGGCAGCGCCCGACTACTTCACCGACCTGAACCTCGACCAGGTCGTCACATGGATCACGGCCGGGCGTGCCGAGTACAACCTCCAGCCGTACTTCTACACGCCTCAGTCGGGCGTCGCCACCATCGAGTACCGGCACGCGATCCTGAAGGACCTCCAGGACGAAGCGCTCCGGAGGTACGTCGCCTCGTTCGCCCGGAAGATGCACTCCATGCGGGCCGCGCTGGCCCAGGCGGTCAAACTCCATTACAAGTACCAGAGAGAGCGGTGGTTCCTCGACGTCGTCGCCACATACTGCGATGCCGTCACCGGCCTGGGACTCGACCTGGCGCGCGCCGACCTGCGGTCGGCGGGGTTCGTGGCGTTCCGCGCATACGTCGCGGACTACACCGCGTCCGAGGCCTTCACCTCGCTCGTGGAAGACACGCGGAAACTCACGGATGACCTGGCGGCGATCCGCTATCTCATGCACATCCAGGGCAATCGCGTCGAGGTCCGCCGCTACGACTCCGAACCCGACTACGGCGCAGCTGTCGAAGACGTGTTCGACAAGTTCAAGCAGGGAGCCCCCAGGAACTACGACTTCGGATTCCCGTCCTCACCCGACATGAATCACGTCGAGGCCGCCGTGCTGCAGCTGGTGTCCCGGTTGTACCCGGAGACGTTCGCGGAGCTGGACGAGTACGCGGTCCGGCACCGTGCGTATCTCGACCGCACGATCGGCACGTTCGACCGGGAGGTGCAGTTCTACGTCGCGTATCTCGAGTACGTCGCCGGGCTCGAACGGTCCGGGCTCCGGTTCTGCCTCCCGGACGTCACGCGCAGGTCCAGGGACGTCTTCGGCCGCGACACATTCGACCTCGCCCTCGCCCACACTCTGGTCCAGGCCAACAAGCCGGTGGTGTCCAACGACTTCTACCTGGCCGACCCGGAGCGTGTCGCGGTGGTGTCCGGCCCGAACCAGGGCGGCAAGACCACCTTTGCCCGCACGTTCGGTCAGCTGCACTACCTCGCCGCGCTCGGCCTCCCGGTCCCCGGCAGCGAGGCGCGACTGTTCCTCTTCGACCACCTCTTCACGCACTTCGAGCGTGCCGAAGACCTGGAGAACCTGAGCGGGAAACTGGAGGATGACCTCGTCAGGATCCACGCGATCCTTCAGCGTGCCACGCCCGACAGCATCCTCATCATG
This sequence comes from Chloroflexota bacterium, assembly GCA_021777365.1. The sequence continues at coordinate 3,433 of JAJYDP010000447.1, forward strand.
AACGAGAGCTTCAACTCGGCGACCGCCAGCGACGCCCTGCTCCTGAGCCGCGAGATCCTGCAGCAGGTCATCCGCTCCGGCATGTTGTGCGTGACCGTCACGTTCCTCGACGAACTTGCGTCCATGGACCGGGCGACGGTCAGCCTGGTCAGCACCATCGATCCGCAGGATCCGTCCGTGCGCACGTTCAAGGTCGTGCGAAGGGCGGCCGACGGGCTTGCGTATGCCGCGGCGATCGCCGCGAAGTACGGACTGACCTACCCGCGCGTGAAGGCGCGTATCGTGTCATGAAAGCGTACTTGATGTACCGAGATCGAGATTTCGATCTCGCCGCCGCTCTCCCCCCGCAGTCTGCCGAGATCGAGCAGGACCTTGCGCTCGACGTGCTGTTCGGGGCCATGGCCGAGGGCGACAGGTTCCTCCGCGGGGTGGCCCGGGCGGCCATTCTCACCGGCCTCGAGCGACCGGATGACATCCGGTACCGGCAACAGATCCTTGCGGATTGTCTCGAGCAGCCGACCATGGCCCGGGAACTCTACGCCGTCGCGATCGATGCGATCGAGCGCGAGAAGAAGATCTGGGGGGTGTTCGGCGGCCCTTCTCCGGGGCCGGTGCTGCACCGATCCGTCCAGGTGCTCGCGCTGTTTTCGGAGCTGCTCAGGCGGCTTCGGCTCATCGCCGACAGGTACGCCGGGTCGATTCACTCGGAAGGCTTCACGCGCTTCTTCCGGATGATTGCCGATGATCTCGACGACCGCTATCTCGGCGTCGTCGACGATCACCTCCGACGACTCGCGTTCAGAGAGGGCGTGTTCATCAGCGTGTCGCTGGGGCAGGGCAACAAGGGCGTCGACCATGTCCTCCGCCAACCCGGACGCGCCCGGAAGAGCTGGATCCGGCACGTTCTTCCGGACCGCTCGAGGCTCGTCTACGAGATCGCGGATCGCGACGAGGCGGGCGCACGGGCACTGGATGAGCTCCGGGACCGAGGACTCGGCCTGGCAGCGAGGGCCGTGGCGCAGTCGACCGACCACATTCTCAGCTTCTTCACCATGCTGCGGACAGAGCTGGCCTTCTACGTTGGCTGCCTCAACCTGCGGGAGCAGCTGGCACGGAAGGGCGAGCCGGTCTGCCTTCCGGACCCGACGCCGTCCGGCCACCCGGCGCTCTCGGTTCGAGGCCTGTACGACGTCTCGCTGAGCCTGAGTGTCGAGGAACGAGTCGTCGGCAACGACGTGGACGCGGATCACAGGTCGCTGGTGATGATCACGGGAGCGAACCGTGGCGGCAAGTCCACGTTCCTGCGGAGTGTCGGCCTGGCCCAGCTGATGATGCAGAGCGGCATGTACGTGGCGGCCGAGTCGTTCCGGGCCAACGTCTGCGATCGCGTCTTCACGCACTTCAAGCGCGAGGAGGACGCGACCATGCAGAGCGGGAAGCTC